>JASHUF010000157.1 GCA_030040175.1 Acidobacteriaceae bacterium | reverse complement strand
GACTAAAATCAACCCACGGCGGGCGCGCCAAACGTATCCCGCAATCTTTGGGTGCCCCCTCCTTTTCGCCGCCCACAGCGGTGAAAAAGGGCGGGAAACCACGATTCTTCTCGCCGTTCAGGATGTAATGTCTCGAGGATTCTCGTTGCACCATCTGGGATCAACGCGAAGCAGCTTGAAACCCGACCACCTGCTGCAAACGCCGGATACCTTCGTGCGCACGCCGCTGCCGGGCGGCGAGGGTGTCGAGTTCATCATCCACGCGGCGCCGCAATTGGGCGCGCGCTTTACCGAGATGACCGCGGAGTTCGCTGCCGGCGGCAGGCTCGGCCCCACCCAGGCGCAGCGTTTTCTTTACGTGCTCGAGGGCAGCCTTGAAGTGCAGGCCGCCGGCAAATCCCACGCACTCACATCCAGTGGCTTCGCCTACCTGCCGCACAGCGCACCTCATGCCGTGCGTGCGTCCACGCCCACGCGCGCGGTCCTCATCGAAAAGCCCTACCAGCGCCAGTCCGGCGCCGCGCGCCCCGAGTTCGTCTTCGGCAGCGAGCCGCACATCAGGGGCACGCCGCTGCAGGGCGATGACGGCCTCGTCGTTCGCGCTCTCCTGCCCGACGACCCCGCCTACGACTTTGCCGTGAACACCATGACCTACGCGCCCGGCGCCGCGCTCAGCCAGGTGGAGATTCACGTGATGGAGCACGGACTGCTCATGCTCGAGGGCGGCGGCATCTACCGCCTCGGCGACTCCTGGTATCCCGTTGAGGCCGGCGACTTCATCTGGATGCGCGCCTACTGCCCGCAGTGGTTCGGCGCCCTTGGCAAGACGCCGGCAAAATACCTCATCTACAAAGACTGGCGCCGCCATCCCCTCGAAGGCTGCTGCGCATGACCGCCGCTTCCGCGGGTCCGAGCCTAAGCATCGACCGCCTCATCGGCGAGCTCAACGCCCTCGCGCAGATCTCTGAAGCCGACCCGCCTGTCGTTACTCGCGTCGTCTTCGGCGAAGCCGACCTGCGCGCCCGCGCCTACGTGCGCGGCCTGTGCGAGCAAGCCGGTCTCACCGTCACCGTAGACTCGATCGGCAACACCTTCGCCCGTTGGCCCGGTGCTGATTCATCGCTCGCGCCCATCGGCACCGGCTCGCACATTGACGCCATTCCCAACGCCGGCCTCTATGACGGCTGCGTAGGCGTGCTTGGCGGACTCGAAGCCATCCGCGTTCTCAAGCAGCTCGGCTTCACGCCGCGCCGGTCGATTGAGCTGGTGATCTTTACCGCCGAAGAACCCACGCGCTTCGGCATCGGCTGCCTGGGCAGCCGCATGATGGCCGGCGTGCTCACGCCCACGCAGGCCCTCGCCCTGCGCGATAAAGACGGCCGGGACCTCGAAGAGCTGCGCACCCACGCCGGCTTCTCCGGCCCGCTCGAATCCGTGCTCCAGCCCAAAGGCCGCTTCCATCAGTTCCTGGAGTTGCATATCGAGCAGGGCCCCATCCTCGAAGCCGAAGGCCTCGACCTCGGCCTGGTCACGCACATCGCCGCGCCGGCCAGCCAGCGCATCGTCATCGAAGGCGAGGGCGGCCACGCCGGCGGCAAGCTCATGCCCGGCCGCAAAGACGCGCTCACCGCCGCCGCCGAGCTCATCCTCGCGCTCGAGTCCGCCGCAAAATCCACCGGCGCCATCGATACCGTGGGCACCGTCGGCATCTGCGAGGTCTTTCCCGGCGCCGTCAACAGCGTGCCTTCGCGCGTGTTGATCACCACCGACGTGCGCGACATCGACCGCGCCCGCCGCGACGGCGTTTTGCTGGCTTTGGACGAGGCGATCAAGGGGGTGAGCCAGCGCCGCGGCGTCACCATCACCACCGAACTCATCAACGCCGACCCGCCCATCACTTGCGATCCCGCCATCCTTGACGCCCTCGAAGCCTCAGCCAAAGCAGCCGGCAAAAGCTACAAGCGCATGGTGGCCCGCGCCTATCACGACTCTTCCTTCGTCGCCTGCTTCGCGCCCACGGCCATGCTCTTCATCCCCTGCCGCGGCGGCGTGAGCCATCGGCCCGACGAGTACGCGTCACCCGCCTGGATCGGCAGCGGCGTGCATGTCCTCGCCCGCACGCTGTCCGCGCTGGCCGCGTAGATCCTTTATCCCGGCCACGGAAGATGGGTGCCCCTGGTCTCGATTCTGAAACCAGGGAAATCTCGAACGCCAGATAAGCACTGTCATCCTGAGCGAAGGTCGTTCGCCGCAGCGAACGACCGAAGTCGAAGGACCTGCTTCTGTCTTCACTGTGGGCGCCCCATCCCATAACACGTTTTCTGTGTTCAGGGTGGGGTAGAGCGAGCTTTCCATCTCCCCCGCTCCGATGTATCCTATGCCTCAACCTGAGTGCATTTTCCGTCTCGTTCCTCCATGAGCGCACCCGCCCCAACCCGTCCCCAGACCCGTATCGTCGGCGCCTCCGTCCCCCGCAAGGAAGGCATCGATAAGCTTGTGGGCCGCGCGCAGTACGTCGACGATCTCACCCGCGAAGGCCAATGGTTCGGCGCCACCGTCCGCAGCACCATCCCCCGCGGCATCATCCGTTCCATCGCCTTCGATCCGCATATCGAGTGGTGCGAGTTCACCCTCGTCACCGCGAAAGACATCCCCGGCAAGAACCACATCGAGCTCATCGTCGCTGATCAGCCCTGCCTGGCCGAAGATCGCGTCAACCACTGCGACGAGCCCATCCTGCTCCTCGCGCACCCTGACAAGCACCAGCTCCTCGAAGCCATCGCCGCCGTGCACATCGAATACGACCAGCTTCCTGCCGTGTTTTCCATCGAAGAGAGCGAAACGCAGCAAGAGATCATCCTCGGCGCGGACAACCTCATCAAAAGTTTTCTCCTCGAAAAAGGCGCTGTCGATTCCGCCTGGACCACGGCCGCGCACATCGTCGAGGGCGAGTACCGCACCGGCCCGCAGGAGCATCTCTACATTGAAAACAACGGCATGATCGCCGAGTGGAGCGACGAAGACGGCATCACCGTGTGGGGCTCGCTGCAGTGCCCGTATTACGTGCACAAGACGCTGCGCGCGGTCTTCGACCTGCCCGACGAAAAAGTGCGCGTCATCCAGACGGAGACCGGCGGCGCCTTCGGCGGCAAGGAGGATTACCCCTCCGTGCTCGCCTCGCACGCCGGCCTGCTCGCCATGAAGAGCGGCCATGCGATCAAGATGGTCTACGACCGCATGGAAGATCTCGCCGCCACCACCAAGCGCCATCCCTCGCGCGTGCGCCATCGCACCGCGCTCGACGCCAGCGGCAAG
>JASHUF010000156.1 GCA_030040175.1 Acidobacteriaceae bacterium | reverse complement strand
AATCCGAATTTCGTTGAAGAACAACCGCAGATCCTTCGACTCCGTTTGCCGCAGAAAGCGCGGCAAACTACGCTCAGGATGACATCGCGAGCTACGCCGCGGACTCCAGGTTCAGGGCACTGAGAGGCTCATGGCCAGCCAAGACTCCATCGTCATCGTCGGTTCCGCGCGCACGCCCATCGGCGGATTCCAGGGCGATTTGAGGGATCTCTCCGCGCCGGAACTGGGCAGCGCGGCCATTCGCGCAGCGGTCGAGCGCGCGGGCATTCCAGCGGAATCGATTCAGGAGGTGCTCTTCGGCTGCGTGCTCCCCGCGGGTGTGGGCCAGGCGCCCGCGCGCCAGGCTGCGTTGGGGGCCGGCCTGCCGCTTTCAACGGGCGCGACAACCATCAACAAAGTCTGCGGCTCCGGCATGAAGGCGGTGATGCTGGCGCACGACCTCATCCGCGCGGGCAGCATCGACATTGCCGTGGCCGGCGGCATGGAGAGCATGAGCAACGCGCCGTTTCTTCTCGAGGGCGCGCGCACCGGTTACCGGCTGGGCCACCAGCGCGTTTACGATCACATGTTTCTCGATGGTCTCGAAGACGCCTACGACAAAGGCCGGCTGATGGGCACATTCGCGGAGAAATGCGCGCAGATGTACGCGTTCACGCGCCCGGAGCAGGACGCCTTTGCCCTGCGCTCGCTCGAGCGCGCACAGAAGGCCATTGCCGACGGCAGCTTTGCGGCGGAGATCGTTCCGGTCACGGTGAAGACTGGCAAAACCGAGCGCACGGTGGAGCGTGATGAGCTGCCGCTGAAGGCGAAGCCGGAAAAAATTCCCACGCTCAAGCCGGCATTCGAGGAAAACGGCACCGTGACCGCGGCCAACTCGAGCTCGATTTCCGACGGCGCGGCGGCGCTGGTGCTGGTGCGGCAGCAGGAGGCAGAGCGGCGCGGCGTGCGGCCGCTCGCACGCATCGTCGGCCATGCCACGCACGCGCAGGCTCCGGGTCTGTTCACCACCGCGCCCATCGGCGCAATCCAGAGGCTGCTGGACCGTATCGGCTGGGCGGTTGGCGACGTCGATCTCTTCGAGATCAACGAGGCGTTTGCGGTGGTGACCATGGCGGCCATGCGCGACCTGACTCTGCCTGCCGAAAAAGTGAATGTGCATGGCGGAGCTTGCGCGCTCGGGCACCCCATCGGCGCTTCGGGCGCGCGTATCCTGGTCACGCTGCTGGCGGCCCTCAAAAAATATGGGCGCGGGCGCGGCGTGGCCGCGCTCTGCATCGGCGGCGGCGAGGCCACGGCGGTCGCCATCGAGCGCATGGAATAGAGCAAGCGAGCTCTGATTTGCAAGAACAATCCCCGCCACAACGATCCTCGATCTCTCGCGCGCGAGCGCTTTCGGCCACCGTTGATTTCCTGGCAAATCCCTGACCTTTTCGACCGCGCCATTCGTGTCGCCCGGCCCACATCGTGTGTGCGCTGACACGCCCATCCCGCGTTGCCTAGACCATAACTCCTTGTTTTTCAAGACAATGCTGTTGGCATGCGGCTTGCACTTCTTCCCTGCGCAGGCAGTTGGAGCTCAGGAGAGGGGACGCGATGGCAGCTCTCAGGCACACCCGGTTGGCAGTGGCAGCGATGGCGGCAGTTCTGGCGGCAGGCGCGGCGGGACAAAGCACGAAGGCGCCGGCGAACGGGACCAGCACGGCAGGGCCGGCCGCAATCGCGCCGAGCAAGACGGAGATCGTCGTGAGTCTCGAAGACCGCAAGCTGGCGCTGATCGAAGACGGCCAAGTGAAGAAGATTTACCCCGTCGCCGTGGGCAAGCCGTCGACGCCGAGCCCGGTGGGCAGCTTCACCATCGCGCGGCGGGTGATGAATCCGACGTACGCGCACGACGGCCGCTTCGTTCCTCCGGGACCGCACAATCCGGTGGGCTCGCGCTGGATGGGGCTGAGCATTCGCGGCTACGGAATCCACGGGACCAACGAGCCCCATTCCATCGGCAAGGCTGCCTCGCATGGCTGCATCCGCATGGCCAGGGCGGATCTCGAAGAGCTCTACCCGCAGGTGGCCGTGGGCGACACGGTGGAGCTGATCGGCCGGCGCGATGAAGAGACGGCGGCGATCTTCGGCAATCCGGCTGCGCCTTCAGCGGCGCAGGAGGCGACGCAACTGGCTTCTGCGCATGCGCCCGAGGCACCGGCTGCGGCGGCCGCAAGCGCCTCTTCAGAGCCCTCAGCGAATGTTTCGGCGGTAGCTTCCGCGCTGGCCGTGGCGGGAGCCCTGTGAGCGAGGTGCGGCGATGAATCTGCTTTGCGATGCATTGACGAGCGTGGGTGCGGTACTGCTGCCGGTGGCAGCGGTGCTGCTGTTTGAAGAGCTGACGTTGGGAGGACTGGTCCGGCTGCTGCTGGCTCCACGGCCGGAGGCCAGGAAAAAAGAAGAGCCCAGGAACCGGAAGGGAGACAGGACATGCTGGCACTGAAGCTGTTGTTGAATCTTTTGGGAGTGGCCCTGCTCATGGCAGCCGCGGCCATTCCCCTCTACGGTCTTTGGATGCGCATTCAATGGATGCGCCAGAAGACCGGCGCAGACGAAACCGCACAGAAACCCCTGGCGGAACTCAAGGAAGTTAACTGGCGCAGCGCGGTGGCGCTCACCCTTGCCGCCTGCGTGCCGCTGCTCATTGCGGGCAGCATTGTGGTGGTGCCCAGCGGCATGGGCGGCGTGCGCATCAGCCAGGTCAGCGGCACGGTGCCGGGCACGCTTTATCCCGGCGTGCACTTCATTGCGCCCCTGGTTGACAGCGTGCAGACCTTCGATCTGCGCGACCATCTCTTCACCGCGGGAACGCTGGACGAAAGCGGAAAGAAGCCGGCGGCGAATGCTGGCCTGACGGTGCAGTCCAAGGAGGGCCTCAACATCGGGCTCGGCATCACGGTGCGCTACCGGCTCGATCCCAACAAGCTCGCCAGCGTGCAGGCGCATCTGCCGCAGCCGGCGGACAAGGAGCTGGTGCCTCCGGTGGTGGCCAGCGCGTGGCGCGACCTGGCGCCGGAGTACACAGTGCGCGAAATCTTCTCGAGCAAGCGCGAGGAAGTGCGCTCGCGCGCCGCAGGCATGATCACCAAAAAGCTGGCCGAGGACGGCATCGTGGTGGAAGAAGTGATGCTCTCCGATATCCAGCTTCCGCCCGAGTACGCGCAGGGGCTGGAAGGCCTTCTGCTCAAGGAGCAGCAGGACGACCAGATGGCCGTCGATACCGACATCCAGCAGAAGCAGGTGAAGATTGCCGAGCTGCAGACCGAGGCCGAGGAAGCGCAGAAGGTGAAGGAAGCCGAGGGCGACGCGCAATCGAAGGTGGTTGAGGCCAAGGGCGAGGCAGACGCGATGCAGTACACGCTGCCGCTCAAGGAAAAGCAAATCGAGCAGAGCAAGCTGGAAGCGGAAGCGCGCAAGGAAGCGACCATTGAAAATGCCGACGCCGATGCGCAGGCCAAGGTGATCGACAGCAAAGCCGAACTGGAACGGCGCAACCTGCTGGCCGATGCCGAAGCCAACCGCATCAAGGTGGTGGCTGCGGCCGACGCCGAGCGCATGGCCAGCGAAGCCACGCTGCTGAACAAGTCGCCGCTGCTCATCGACAAGATTGTGGCGGAAAAACTCTCAGACAAGATTCAGCTGGTGATGGTGCCGTCGGACGGAAAATTCTTCTTTGCCAACGATGTCTTTAAGGGCATGGGGACCAATCCGGCCGTGAAGCAGGAGATGGACAGCGATCAACAGGCCGCGCCCGCGCCGGGCGGACAACAGTGAGCGCGGAGGTGCGGAGGCTTTCCGGCCGCGGAACGCGAGCGGCCGGAAGCTCCTCGCTCTCAAACCGTCCGAGCCTGCTGCGAACGGTATAATCCGCGCAAACGCGAAAATGCACAGAGAGAGGAAGACAATGAGGAGGCTTGGCCTGATCGCGGCGATTACGACGCTCCTGGCGCCGGCCGCTATCGCTGCGCCGGGCCCATGGGATCAGCCGGCAGCGGCGCTCGCCGCGCAGATTGCGGACATACTGGGTCCGGGGCAGGCTCAGTTGTCCGTCCGCAATCTTTCCTCGATACCCAACGAGTCGATTCCGGCCATTCGACGAATTCTGGAGCAGGATCTGAAGCAGCGCGGTGTCACAGTCTCCGGCGCGGAAAACGCCAACATGGTGCGTGTCACCCTGAGCGCCAACGCGCGCAACCGTCTTTGGGTGGCCGAGATTGCCGAGGGCAACGAGACGCAGGTGGCGATGGTGAGCCTCGCCGCCGACGAGCCGCAGCCCGCGCCCGCGGCCGGAGAGTTGCTGCTGCGCAGCGAGCCGGTGGTCAGCGAACCGGAGCCGGTGCTGGCTGCGCTCGAAGGTGCAAACAACCTGGTCGTGCTCGAGCCGGACACGATTGTGATTTATGCGCACGCGGCTCAGGGATGGCAGGAGCAGACGCGCATGAGCCTGGAAGGCCGGGCGCCGATGGCGCGCGATCCGCGCGGGATTCTTGAGCCCCCGGCCGATGGCGCGGGGTTCGAGGCCTGGCTGCCCGGTGCGCATTGCGCGGGGAGCTGGCCTCAGACGGGCGTGAGCGCAAAGTGGATCGTGGCGTGCAATCCCAGCGACGATCCCTGGCCAGCTGCGCCGGCGCCAATCATTCAATCGCCCGCGCAACCGCCCACCCAGGCCGGATCCGCGAGTGCGGCGGCAAACGCGCCCGCGATCCTCAAAGCTTTTTACAACGCCGCGCGCGATTACTTTACCGGCGTGATTTCGCCCGGCGTCGGCGTCGATTTGCCGGCATTTTATGCGGCTATCCTGCTCCCGCGCGCTGCCGGGAGCGGCGCGCTTCTGCTGGACACCATTGACGGCAAGGTGGAGCTGGCAGAGAACGAGAAGCTGGAAGCCGTGGCCGGCGCGCGCGACTGGGGCAGCGACCTGGCCCTGCTGCGCTCGGGATGCGGCGCGGGAACACAGGTGATCGTGACGGGCTCCGGCGAGGCCGCCAGCGACAGTTTGCGCGCGTACGAGCTGCCCGCCCTCGAAGCCGCGCCCGTGAGCCCGCCGCTGGCGATGAACGGAACCGTCACCGCCCTGTGGTCCGCGCCCGATTTCAAGAGCGTCTACGCCGCAGCGCGGACGCCCGAAAACCAATATGAGGTGGTGCGTGTTTCGGCGCTGTGCAATTAGTGTTTTTCTGGCCCTGGTTGGGATCTGCGCCTGGGGAAGGACGCGTCCGCACTACGGCGGCACGCTGCGCGTGGAGATCGCCGGCGACGGAATCACCTCATCGGACGCCACGGTGCTTCATCTGCTGCTCGACGGGCTCACGCGCTTCGGCGCCGATGGCGCCCTTCAGCCCGCGCTGGCGACGAATTGGACCGCCGACGATGGGAGTCATCGCTGGGAGTTCTCGCTTCGGCGGGGCGTGCAATTTCACAACGGCGATCCGCTCACGGCCGACCGCGTGGTCGCTTCTCTGAATCTCGCCTGCAACGGGGATTGCCCCTGGACCCAGGTCCACGCCGTGGGCTCGTCGGTGGTGTTTGTCGGCGACTCGCCCATGCCGAACCTGCCCTGGCTGCTGGCGGAAAAGCAGTTTCTCATCTCTCTTGCCGGTACCGCAGACGGGACAGCGCCGGCTTGCTGCATCGGCACAGGTCCATATCAGCTGGCTGCGCATTCGAGCCCGCAACTGGTGGAGCTGAGTGCGAACGAGGGCTACTGGGGCGGACGCGCCTTTGCCGACAAAATCGAAGTGGCAACGGGAAAGTCTATTCGCGACCAGTGGCTCGACCTGAGCCTGGGCCGCGCCGATGTGGTCGAGGTTCCGGCGGAGGATTTGCGCCAGGCGCAGCAGCAGCGGCTCACCGTCGTCGTATCGCCGGCGGCGGAACTGCTGGCGCTCAAGATTGCCGGGACCGGCGCACTCGCCAACCCCATGCTGCGTGCGTCGATCGCACAAGCGGTTGATCGCAGCGCCTTGTCCAATGTGATCTTTCAAAAGCAGGGCGAGATCACGGCGAGCCTTTTGCCGCAGGAGCTCACCGGCTACGCGTTCCTCTTTCCCGCCGATCGCGATTTGGACAAGGCCCATGAGCTGCGCGGCGGCCTGGCGTGCCCGCCGCTCACGCTCGGCTACGAAGGCGATGGCGCGATGCAGCTGGCTGCGCAACGCATCGCCCTGAACCTGCGGGAAGCGGGATTCGATGTGCAGGCAGTTGCTCTCAAAGCGCCGCAGCACCCCGACCTGGCGCTCCGCCTGCTTCCGCTCCATGGCTCCGATCCCGCGGCGGCAATGGAAATTCTGTTGCATGCGGAGGGAGAGCAAGCGACGGTTGCGGACGCTTCTCCTGCCGCGCTCTACCGCGCGGAGCACGACTTTCTCGCGCGCAGCACGCTCCTTCCCCTGCTCGATCTTCCCCGCGCCTACGCCCTCGGTCCGCGGGTTCGCGATTTCGTGTTGCTGGCCGACGGCACGCCCGATCTCGCTTCCGCGTCGCTCGAGGATGCGCCATGAGCCTGCGGCAGAAGCTTCTGCTGGTTTTCTCGCTTACCGTGGCCGCTGCCGTGGCCGCGGTGGCATGGACGGTGCTGGTGCGCATCCGGCGCGTCTTCGAGCTGCGCGACCAGGAGGAAACGGCGCTCTTCGTGAGCCAGTTTCAGCGCGAGTTTCAGCATCGCTCCGCGGAAGTGGCGGCCGCGGTGGATCGTCTTGCGGCCAGCGACAGCGCGCGCGCCCTGGCGCTCGGGCTCGTGCAAACCGGCGACGCTTCGCCGTATCTGACCGAGGCGCAGACCATGGCCCAGGACGCGCAACTCGATTTTCTCGAGGTTGTCGGCCCGGACGGCAACGTGGTCAGCTCCGCGCAGTGGCCGGCGCGCTTCGGCTATGCGGAGCCCGCCGCGGCAAACGCAGCGCAGGAGCCGTTTCTCAAGCGCGAAGAGCTGCCCGATGGCTCGACGGCCCTTGGCCTGTTTGCGGTGCGCGCCGTTCGCGGCTCCGATGCGCAGGTCAAGCTCATTGGGGGCGAGCGGCTCGATCAAGGTTTTCTCGCCGATCTTCCTGCGGCGCCGGGCATGCAGATCGGCTTGTACGGCGATGCGAATATGGCTGCGATCGTGAACCTGGCCACGGGCGCAACCAGCTCCGCTGCCCCCGTATTCGATCCCACGCGGCTTCTCGGGGTTGACGGCAGTTTGCCGGGCGCGGCGTATTACCAGCGCCTCATTGATGCGGCGCTCAAGTCAGGAGCGCAGACGAACGGCATCGTCAATCCCACCGGCCGGCGCGAAGACAGCCTGAACGCAACCGCCATTCCGCTCAAGAACCAGTCGGGCGCGGTGATGGCCGTGCTGATTGTGGCTCTCTCCCGCGCCGGCATGGTGGAAGCGCAGCAGCATATTCGCGCCATCGCTTACGGCGTGGCCGCCGGCGGCATTTTGCTTGCCATCGCTTTCAGTCTTTGGACCGCGGCGCGCTTTTCGCGGCCCATCGAGCAACTGGCGCGCGCCGCCGGAGAAGTAGCCGGCGGCAACTGGGACGTGCGCGTGCGCGAGCGCGGCCGCGACGAGGTGAGTGCGCTGGCGCGCAGCTTCAATCACATGACCGCACAGCTTGCCGACCAGCGCGAACGGCTCATCCAGAGCGAGCGCGTGGCCGCGTGGCGCGAGCTGGCGCGGCGGCTGGCGCACGAACTGAAGAATCCGCTCTTCCCCCTGCAGCTTACGGTCGAAAACCTGGTGCGGGCGCGCGAGTTGCCGCCGGAAGAGTTCGATGAGGTCTTTCGCGAGAGCACGAGCACACTGAGCGCGGAGATTGCGAATCTCAAGAAGATCATCGGCCGCTTCAGCGACTTCAGCAAGATGCCCAAGCCGGAGCTGGAGCGGATCGATGCGAAGGACCTGGTTGCGCGCGTGCGCTCTCTCCACGCACAGGCGATCGGCCCCGCAACCGCGATCGAGTTCAAGGTTGAGGTTGCCGATGCTCCTATGCCGCTCAGGGCCGATCCGGAGCTGCTGCACCGCGCGCTTTCGAACCTGGTGCTGAACGCGATCGATGCCATGCCCAACGGTGGCACGCTCACGCTCTCCGCGCGGCCGCTCGGCGACAAGATCGAACTCCGCGTGGCCGATACCGGCGAGGGATTGACGCCGGAAGAGTGCGAGCGGCTGTTCACGCCGTACTATACGACCAAGCAGCATGGAACCGGTCTCGGCCTCGCCATTGTGCAATCGGTAGTGGCCGACCACGCGGGGACCATCTCCGTGGAGAGCCGCGCGGGCGGCGGCGCGGCATTTATCATCATGCTGCCCAGGGCGGATGCATGAGCACGAAGGCGACCATCCTTATTGTCGATGATGAGGCCAACACGCTGGCGTCGCTTGCCCGCGCCTTCCGGCTTGCCGGCCATGAAGCCGTGGTGTGCGACGATGCAACGCGCGCCCTGGAAATCGCCCGCGAGCAGCGCTTCGACCTGATTCTGAGCGACGTGGTGATGCCGCGCCGCGACGGGCTCGCCTTCCTCGAAGACCTGAAAACCGCGGGCGTGGCCGCGCCGGTGGTGATGATGAGCGGGCAGGCGCACATTGAAATGGC
>JASHUF010000155.1 GCA_030040175.1 Acidobacteriaceae bacterium | reverse complement strand
GGGGAGTAACGGGCGTGGGCGTGGCCACGGCCGCGCTCCTCCGGGTGTATGACCGCCTGATCCGGCGGAATTACGGCATTTTCTGAGTTACTGTGTCCTTTTCATTTCCTCGTAAGGTCGCCGCTCCCTGTTGGTCGCGTCGACTCTGCCTTCCGTCTTCGGGATACAGCTACTCAGAAAATGCGTTAGCCTGGCGGAATCAGCGCGAAGGGACTCATAGAGATCAGAGTAAACTGCACGAAATCCCCGTTTTTGTGCGTCAGCCGGTTGAACAAGCCAGTCCCAGAGGAGAATTCTGCTGCGCGTTTTTGCAGCTCGCCGGATGAAGGAGCAGGTCAGGCGCGGGGAAGAAAAATTCCCTCCCCTGAGGCGGAATGGTCTTACACTGGCGGTGTAAATCCTCCAGTCCCATGGCCGTGGCTCAACTCACCCTCGAATTGCGCATCGAGCACGCGCAGAGTCTCAAGGACCGCCGGCAAGTGGTGCGCTCGCTCAAGGACCAGCTCCGGCAGAGCTTCAACATCTCTGTGGCCGAGCTGGACGAGGCAGTGACGTGGCAGTCGGCGACCATTGGGGTCGCAGCCGTCTCCGGCTCGCGCGATTACCTGCACAAGCTGATGGAAGAAGTGGAGCGCGCGGCGCGGCGGCTGACCAACGAGCTGGGCGCGGAGCTGGCGGACTCGTACTGGGAGTATCTGGAGTGCTGAGAAACAGGGATCAGTGTTCAGTGGTCAGTGAACAGCGGGCATGGGTTTCTCGTGGATGACCATCCAGTTGACGCCGAATTTATCGCGGAGCTGGCCGAAGCGGTGGGCGAAGAACATCTCGGCCATGGGCATGAAGACCTCGCCGCCTTCGGCGAGCACCTTGTAGATGCGTTCGGCCTCTTCGTTGCTGTCGACCGAGAGGCAGAGATAGGCACTGCGCATGGGCTCGACGCGTCCGGGAGGGCCGTCGCTGGCCATGATCAGCGTTTCGCCGAGGGTGAAGCGGGCGTGCATGATGCCTTTCCGGTCGAACCCGGGAGGGGGGTTCTGCTGCGCCGGCATCTGGTCGAAGGTGGAGATGACGAGGGTTTGGGCGCCGAGATGCTGCGCGTAGAAGTCGAGAGCCTGACGACAATTGCCGGGGAAATTCAGATAGGTGGTAACTTTCATGATCGCGATTTTCCTTTCAGAGCGCGGCCGCAGCGCGATGCGAGGAGGGCAGCGGGCGCTAAAGATAGACCTCGTCGATGTAGCACCAGCGCCAGTCTTCGCCGCGCTCGGCAGACTGAATGATGGGGTGGTCGGTTGCGTGGAAGTGGGCGCGGGCGTGGCGGTTCTTGGAGGAGTCGCAGCAGCCGACGTGGCCGCACTCGAGGCACAGGCGCAGATGGACCCAGGTGTCGCCCATCTTGAGGCATTCCTCACAGCCTTTGGTGTGCGGCTTGACCTTCTTGATGTGCTCGGCGGCGTGGGTGCAGACGGATGCGGGCATGGGGACCTCCGTGAAGGCTCTATTTTCGCAGAGGCGGGCGGGGTGGGGCGAGTTTGCATCTTTGCGCCCGGAGTAT
Source organism: Acidobacteriaceae bacterium (assembly GCA_030040175.1). Classification (GTDB taxonomy): domain Bacteria; phylum Acidobacteriota; class Terriglobia; order Terriglobales; family Acidobacteriaceae; genus Telmatobacter. Next base: position 5,944 of record JASHUF010000155.1, on the reverse strand, counting down.
TTCCCGGAGATGATTTCCGGGGCGAAGAGGTCTTGCCAAGCGAGCATCCCTGCGCCGTCCCTATGGGACTCCGGACATGGTCTGCGGTTTGTCGTCCCCACGCTGAAGCGCGGGGCTACGGCATTTTCTGAGTTACTGTGTCCTTTTCATTTCCTCGGAAGGTCGCCGCTCCCTGTTGGTCGCGTCGACCCTGCCTTCCGTCTTCGGGATACAGCTACTCAGAAAATGCGTTAAGGAACGCTGCGCCTGCGGCGCGGCGGCAGGTTGTTGCTTATCCGGTTTCCAGCGGAGGCGAAAGCGTTTGTTGCGTGCCTCGGGAGGGACAACAGCAGGTCCTTCGACTCCCTTCGCTCCGCTCCGGTCGCTCAGGAGGACACCGTCTTGTTGTGACGCGCAGTGATCAACGCGCGCGCATTTGAAGCCAATTGCACCGTGCAAGAAACTCTGTACTACCCGTTCCAGCGGCGGGCGCGTTCGACGGCGTTCTTCCATTGGGCGCGGCGCGCCGTGCGTTCCGCGGCTTCCATGAGCGGGGCGAAGCGCTCGTCGCCGCGGCGCTTGGCGCTGAGCGCGCCGGGGTTGGGCCAGAAGCCGGCGGCGAGGCCGGCGAGATAAGCCGCGCCGAGGGCCGTGGTTTCCGTCACCTGCGGACGCACGACGGGCACGCCGAGGATGTCGGCCTGGAACTGCAGAAGCAGATCGTTGACGGCGGCGCCGCCATCGACGCGCAGAGCGCCGAGGGGCGTGCCGGTCTCGCTCTCGACGGCGTCGAGGACGTCGGCGACCTGAAAGGCGATGGCCTCCAGCGCGGCGCGGGCGATGTGGCCGGGATGGGTGCCGCGGCCCAGGCCGATGAGCAGGCCGCTGGCATGCGGGTCCCAGTGCGGCGCGCCGAGTCCGACGAAGGCGGGAACGAAGACCACGCCGCCGGAGTCCGCGACGCTGCGGGCGAGGGATTCGACGTCAGACGAAGAGGCGATGAGCTTGAGGTTGTCGCGCAGCCACTGCACCACGGCGCCGCCGATGAAGATGCTGCCCTCGAGCGCGTACTCGAGGCGCTTGTGGGCGCCGGCGGCGAGGGTGGTGATGAGTTTGTGCTTCGAACGCATGAACTTTGTGCCGATGTGCTGGAGAAGAAAGCAGCCGGTGCCGTAGGTGTTTTTGGCTTCGCCCGCCTGCCAGCAGAGCTGGCCGAAGAGCGCGGCCTGCTGGTCGCCGGCGATGCCGGCGATGGGCGCGCCGGCGAGGCCGAGCGAGGTGGTCACTTCACCTATGCGCTGGCTGGACCAGACCACTTCGGGGAGCATGGAAGCGGGGATGGAAAAGATTTCGAGCAGATCGGGGTCCCACTCGCCGGTGACGATGTTGAAGAGCAAAGTGCGCGAGGCGTTGGTCACGTCCGTGACGTGGCGATGGCCGCTGCTGAGGTGCCAGATGAGCCAGCTATCGACGGTGCCGAAGGCGAGCTCGCCGCGCTGGGCGCGGGTGCGTGCGCCGTCCACATGATCGAGAATCCATTTGACCTTGGTGGCGGAAAAATAGGGATCGAGGACGAGGCCGGTTTTTTGGGAGATGGTTTCGCCCAGGCCGCGCTCCTCGAGTTCCTTGCAGAGGGCGGCGGTGCGGCGATCCTGCCAGACGATGGCGGGATGGATGGGCTTGCCGGTCGCGCGCTCCCAGACGATGGCGGTCTCGCGCTGGTTGGTGATGCCGAGGGCGGCGATGTCGCGCGGGCGCGCGCCGATTTGGCCGAGGGCCTCGACGGCGCAGCTCATCTGGCTGGTGAGGATCTCCATGGGATCGTGCTCCACCCATCCCTGCTGCGGATAGAGCTGCTCGAACTCGTGCTGGGCGACGGCGGCGATGGTCGAGTCTTCATCGAAGAGAATGGCGCGGGAGCTGGTGGTGCCCTGGTCGAGAGCGAGGACGTAGGCCATGCACGAACCAGTCAAACATGCGGGATGGGAGGCGGGCAAGAAGGCAGCGATTTTCGCGGGTACGATGGCGGCCGGCTACTGGGAGGCGATTTTGCGGGCGCCGGGCGTGAGCTTCTTGACGATGAATTCCTCAAAGAGGTTCTGCACCGCGGATTCGCCGATGCCTATGGCCAGATTCTCAAACGTGAGCTCCCAGCCGCTGCGATCGCTGGCCGGATAGTAAAGGTTGGAGATGCCGCCGGCGGCCATTCCGCCCAGGATGCCGGAGTAATTGAACTGCCAGCGCATATTGTCGCCCTTGCAGACGACGGCGTTGGCAATGGCATAGGCGGCGCGGGCGCGGATGGTTCCCGTTCCCTTGTAGAAATAGCGAGGGTCCTGTTTGAAAAGCGAGGGCAGAATGGCGCCGCCGATCTCGGTGCTGATGAAGGTGTCAGCGTAGTTGGCGCCGAAGCGCTTGGCGTAACCCTGCATGCCCTGGCCGTAGCCGGCGAAGGTGTTGTCAGCCTGCTCAATGCCGGCGAAGGCCCCGTTGAGGAGAAAGGTGAAGGGATCGATGTTCGACCGCCAGGCGAGGGAGTACTTCTGGCGCGTGGTGAGCGGGACCGGATGGCGGTCGTAGTTGACGTAGAAGTTGGGCAACACGCCGAGCACGCGCTGGGTCTCTTCCACGTGAATCTGCTCTTCGGCAATTTCTTCCTGCCCGGAGGCGGAGACGTGCACCACGCTGGTGGATTCCTTCAGGAGAAGCACGATGTGCTGCGCATCGAAGGTTTCACCAGGCTTGAGCTCGCCGGAGAGGGTCTGGGTGGCGAAGCCGTCAGAGGAGATGGTGAGAGTGAAGGCGCCGGCGGGAACGTTGACGAAGGCGAACTCGCCGTCGCTGTTGGTCTGCTGCACGAGAGGCGGGAGCGCGCCGGGGCCGGAAATTGGACCGGCGGACGGGCGCGCCAGCTCCACGCGCACGCCTTCATAGACTTCGCCACCCTTGCCGGTGACCACGCCTTGCACGGTGCCCGGCAGGGCGGTGTGCGCAGGCACAGAGCCAGCCGGTGCGGGGTTAGCGGACGATGCGGGCGGGTCAGGCGCGGCCATCTGCGCGCAGGCCGCGGAAGCGAAAAGCAGGGAGGCAGCCGCGCAAACGCCGAGGGCCCGCGGCAAGCGCCTCCGCCCGCGACGAAGATGGCTCAGGATGGCACCGTCGATGATCAGGCTTGTCCTCGGGAAGAAGCGGGGAATCAGGAATGAGCGCGCATGGTCCTTTTGGGGTTAGACGGATGAGATTGCCCCCTGGTTGAGAGGATCGCTCCACCCGGCCGGCAGAAACGCAGAATGGCGGCAACCTGCTGTGGGTTGAGCGAGATGGGGCCGGCAGCGCCGGAGCGATTGAAGAGTGCTTTCAGGCGATCGGCTTTGCGGCGCGCCGCGGCCGGGTGAGCCGCAGCGCGCCCGGGAGACGGAGGATTGCCGCGACGGGCGTGCGCGCTACTCCGACCAGACGGCGAGGAGGTTGCCCAGGCCGTCAGAGAAATGGAAGCGGCGGCCGCCGGGGAAGGAGAAAGTGGGAACGACGATGGAGCCGCCGGCAGCGGCGATGGCAGCCTCGGTGGCTTCGAGGTCCGAAGAGTAGAGGACGACAAGCGGAGCTCCGGAGCCGGCGGCTTCGTCCGGTTTGGCGGTGCGGACGCCGCCGTCGATCCCGGCCGAGGCGGCGGTGAAGCTGGCGTAGTCGGGGCCGTAGTCGATGAAGCTCCACGAGAAAACAGACGAGTAAAACTGCTTGGCGCGGGTGACGCTCGAGACGGCGAACTCAATGTAGTTGATCTTGTGGTGATTTGCCAGCTGACTCATGTCATTTCTCCTGTGGGGTTGCGAGGCGTGGCATGGAGGGAAAGGCACACTTTCCCGATGCGCTCTGATACGCCTCCATCCACCATCCCTCAGAACAGGAGAAAGCAGGTAGAGCCCGCAGGTTAGGAGTGCGGCGCGGGCTGCCGAGGTACGCGTTCAGGTTAGCGGGTGTCTGGATGGATGGCAAGAGGTTTCTGCGGCGCTGGGTCTATCGGCGCTCTCCCACCCTAAACGCCCAGAACGCGTTTAGGATGGGGCACCCAATTCTGTGTTGGTCTAGTCGCCGAGGTGAAAGGCAAAGCCGCCCACAAGGGCGCGGGGCGGCATGTTGACGCCGCTGATCTCCTGGTAGCCGGTGTTCGAGAGATTGGTGAGGCGCAGGTAAGGGCGCAGGCGGCCGGTGTCGTGGGTGAGCGAAGCGTTCCAGACGGGATAGACGGTCTGCTGATAGCGCTGCGCGAGCTGGACGGCGTTGGTGAGGGCGACGATGCGGCCGAAGTTCACACTCCACGAGGCGTGGATGTTCTGGACGGGATAATTGAAGATGTATTCGGACTCGAGGCCGTGCAGAGCGCTCTGCGCACCGTGGAGTGCGGTCCAGGCGATGCGGATGGATTGGGATTTGGAGGGAATCCAGGTGAAGGAGGATTCGACGCCGGCGAAGTGGAGGCCATTCAGGTTGGCCGCGCACCAGATGTTCGCGGGACAGTTGGGCGGGAGATACGGATTGGGGACGGTGGGAGATTTGACGTAGTCGATGGTCGCGTGTTGTTGCGAGTAGAAGCCGGTGAAGGAGAGAGCAATTTTTTGCGACGCGTTCCAGTCGGCGCCCGCGTCGCCGGACCAGGCGGATTCGGGCTTGAGGTGAGGATTGCCGAGCGTCGAGGGGTCGGAGTAGTAGAGGTCAGTGTAAGTAGGAATGCGGAAGCCGTAGCCCCCGCTGGCGCGCAGCTTGAAGTTTTCTTTGAGGCGCAGGCTGCCGGCGAGTTCCGGCGAGAAAACGGCCTGCGCGCCGCCGGAAAAGATTTCTTCGCGTGCGCCGGCGGAGAGATTCCAGCGGCGGTTGGGCGGGTTCCAGTCGAGGTCGAGATAGCCGGAGCCGCGATTGCGCGCATGAATGCCGAGCGCGTAGGAAGTGACGCCGCCGGAAAAGTTGAAGCTGCGGATAGAGTCGCCGTCGGCTTCAAGGCCGGCGAGCAGAAGCGCGCCCGCGGGCAGGTTGATGGTGTGGCGGAGCGAGGCCTGCCACGAACCGTCGATGTGGTTGTTCTCATAGAACGCGGGATCGTTGCGTAAGAGCACGAAGTCGTCGGTGTGGCGGCGATAGCCGAAGGCGGCGACGGTGTGCGTGCCAAGCTCCTGGCGCGCGGAGGCGAACCAGCCCTTGGTCCGCTCCCACGAGTTATAGGGGCCGTAAAACTGGTTAGCTCCGAAAGAACGATCGCTTGCGGCGAAGAGCAGATCGGTGAGGCCGAGGTGCGAGCCATGTCAGCCTTCGGCCGAGGCATCTTGGTTGCGGTAGTCGCGATCGTTCAGGCAATCGCGGACCATCTGTTGCGGATCGCAGCCGGGAGCGTAGGTTGGGGCCACGTATCCCGGGGTAGCCGTGAAGCCCGTAGAAAAGTTGCGCTCGGCCGTGGCGCGGCCGCTCCAGGGGCCGCGGGTTGCGCCGGCGAGCAGCGTTTCCTCGTTCGACTCCAAGCTGCCGCCGCCGGCGCGCAGCAGGAGCGAGTCGTGATCGGGCGCGGCAGTGAGGAAGTCGACCACGCCGCTGAGGGCATCGACACCATGCAGCGTGGAGCCCGCGCCCTCGAGAATCTGGATATCGTTCAGGGCTTCGAGAGGGACGGGGAGATCGAGGTTGTGGTGCGAGGTCTGCGCGTCATTGATGCGGAAGCCGTTGAGGAGGACGAGGGTCTGCTCAAAGCTGCCGCCGCGCAGGACGATATCGGCCTGGCCGCCGCCGGCGCCGCGCGACTCGAGGAAGAGGGACGAATCGGTGCGCAGGAAGTCCTGGGGGGACTCGGCGGCGAGCTTTTGGCCTTCGAGGGGAATGACGTCGACGGAGCGCGGGGACTCGGCCAGCGGCACGGGCGTGGCCGAGCCGAGGACGACGAGGGTCTGCGATGGGGCGGACGCGGGCGGGGATTGGGACG
>JASHUF010000154.1 GCA_030040175.1 Acidobacteriaceae bacterium | reverse complement strand
GAGGCAGCCCCGGCTCGTCGCCGACCACCACGTCGCTTTCGTATCCCGTGGCCCTCGCGCTCTGCAACGGCAATATGTTCATCGCCACGCACGGCGTCGATCCCATCCTTCCGCAATTCTCCGGGCAGACCGAGACTGCAGGCAGCGTCTACGAAATCAACTCGAGCGGCGCCATCTCCACGCTGACGATCGCCGCGGTGGAAGATGGCGGCGGCCCTCCCCATCCCGTCGCCCTGGCCTGCGATACCAGCGGCGATGTCTACTTCAGCGCGTATGTCAACGTCTCGGAGGGCGGCTTTTACAGCGACATTCAGGAGGACGCGCCCTCCTCAGGAGGCGGCTGGGCGAATACGCAGCTTGTGGCCGCCCAGTTTGACGAGGCTTTTCCTGCCATTGCCTGGGATCCCAACTACGGAGATTTGTGGGCAGCTTCTGCCGGCGAAGGCGAGGGCTGGCTGGGAGCTCCACCTTCATCAGCCAGCGCCGGCAACATCTTCGACGTCACCCAGACTTTCAAATACACCGCAATCCCCGTGATCCCGGCCCAGGTATACCCGAATAGCTTCTTCAACGTCAGCGGTCTGGCGACCGAGCCGTATCCGGCGCCGGCAAGCGACCCTAACCAGAACTGCACCATCTACGCGCAGTACGGCGAGGCTCAGATCTGCACCCCTAATTTCGTGGTCTCCCTGGCTTCCAGCGCCGGCCAGTACGCCTCCGAAGTGGAGGAGGTGGGCCCCACCAACAGCAATCTTGTGCCGGACAGCATCGTAACGCCGCTTGCCGGAAACGGCACTCCCGGCTACAGCGGCGACGGAGGCCTGGCAACCAGCGCCGAGGTTGACGGCGTCTCGCAGATTGTCCTCGATGCGCAAGGCAATCTCTTTCTCGCCGATTCAGAGAACCAGCGCATCCGGCGAGTCCATCCCGTGGTCGCAGGGCCCTCCTCACTCACGCTCTCCAGCCTCGCCGTTGCGCAAAGCTCGGGCGCGCAGTTCGGCTCGCTGCAAGGAGTTCTGAATCCCACCACCGGCGATTTTTACTTTGTCTCCGGCGCCGACACCGTGAACGTGATCAATACCGGCACATCGGTCGACTGCACAGGTTGCGAGCGCGTCTTTGCGTCGATTCCCGTGGGATTGAACAACGGCGGCTCCACATCCACGCTGACCATGGTCGTCGACCCCACGCAGAACTTTGTCTATGTGAGCAATACGGCCGACGGCAATCTTTACGTCATCAATGGAAACCCCGGCACTGACGGGGCTTATACCGTAATAACTAGCCTCTCTCTCAATAATCCCGGCGCCAGTCTGCTGGCTATTGATACGGGGATCGGCGAGATTTATGCCGCGGGACCAACCTCGACGACGGTCAGCGCGGTGCGGGCCGAAGAGGGGATTTCGCCGCCGGCGCTGAACGGCACTTTCACCGGCCTGGATGCACCCATCCAATCCATCAGCGTGGACACGGCCAGCCACACCGTCTATGCCATGGGTGTGCTGGCAGAGGGATCCGGCGGCGATGTTCCGCTGCTCTACACCTGGACGCCGCCTTCGAACGGAACCCTTACCGTGACTACAACGCAGATCCCCGCAGTGGGCGAGGCGCTGGCTACGGGAAACTTCCTTACCAATTCCATCGCTTCGGACCCGCAGTCCGGAAGCCTCCTCGTCTCCGGAGGCGGCTACGACAACACGACCACGGGCGAATACGAAGCCTATGACATCTACACCTTCTCGCCTTTCATGAGCCAGGCGCCATTGCCGTACCTCTGGCAGCCCTATACCACTTCGCTCGATGCCCTGGACCGCGCCTTCTACATCACCGATTTCGATGGCAACGTCAGCGACAACAACTCGAATGCGGTTATGGTTACGGGCATGGACGGCGTGTCTGTGGATAACAACACGCTTGCCTCAACCGCTATACCTGTGTTCGGCGGAACGGTGTCTGCGCCGCAAACGGCGACTTCGCCCCACATTTACGATGTGGAACCGGATACGACAAGCTACCAGGCGTGGATCTCCGGCTCCGATACGGCGACCGGCGGCTTCGTAGAGCTGTGGGATGCCAGTTCGCAGGCCATCAAGGTGGGTCCGGTGAGCACGGCGGGGCTTGGCGGCGGAAATCTCTTCGTTGATTCCATCCATCAGGCAGCCTATCTGCTGGACCACGTGAACAACGAACTCTGGCTGATCAATGAGCCACAATGGACCTCCGTGCCCTCTCCGACCTTCGCGGTCCAGGGCAGCACGCTGGTGATCTCGGGGCCCGGTCCGAGTTCAAACGAACTGATCTTCTATACGACAGATGGAACTCCACCCAATACAAACTCTTCAAGCTGCAGCCTGATCTCGAGTTCGCCCTGCTCGGTGTCTTTGAGCGCGGGAACCTACACCAACGTGAGCGCGTTTGTTTATGACATCAGTGGCGCCGCAGCAGGCAACGTGGCCGAGGGTCTGTTTGCGGCGGTCGAGCCTCTCACTTCGTTCACGCTGGCGGTAAACCCGAACCCTGCCACGACCGGCGCATCCATCACTGCCACCGCGACGCTGAACCTTGCCTCGGGCGTCACCACCGTGACCGGGACGGTGAGCTTTACTGCAGACGGCTCTCCGATCGCGGGGTGCTCCAACCTTGGAGTAACCATGGTGGCAGGCGAATGGCAGGCCACCTGTTCGTTTATCGAGGATCTGAGCGGATCGTACACGATTTCGGCCGCATTTTCCGGCGACACGTTCAATCAAGCAGAAAGCAGCAACAATGTGAGCCTGCAGGTAAACCAGGGAACGACGCCGGTTCTGCCGCCTCCGATCACCGCCGACACAAACGCCCTCGCCATCAACGGGAACAACGCGCCAGGAGCGACGATCAACTTTGTTCTCAACAGCGATACTTCCGTCAGCTTTATCCAGAGCGGCGCGTTGACAGGCCAGGGATGCCCGGCGTTCACCTCGTCGGGATCGAGCGTTTCGATCACAGGCGGCGCGCTCTTCTTCGATTCCGTCAATGACATTCTCTACCTGGGAATGCTGAATTACAGCGAACTGTACGCGGCTTATGAAGCCGTCAATCCGGCGACCGGCGCCTGCACGCAGGGACTACTGATTTCCGTGGCCGCCGATCCCAACTCCGATCTGCAGCTGGATGTGGATGTGGCGCAGAGCAACGTCTATCTCATGAATTACTCCGGGGCCAATTTCGACAAACTCTACGTTCTCCCCACGGCGAACTCTACCTCGTGGACGGCGTCTACCATCCCCACGGCGAGTCCTAATCTCGATTATTCGGCGCAGTACGGCGTGATGCAGATCGATCCCTCGAATCACCAGGTCTACATCAACGATCTGGGCAGCTCGGCAAGTGGAGCGCCCGGCACTTACGCAACATCGGGATTCTTCGTCTATGACCCGACCTATTCGGGTTCGGCCGCCAATCCGGTGCATGTTGCCGGATACGTCAACAGCGGCGGGGCCACAACCCCATTCAACGTGGGAACGCTGCTCGACAACGGCTCCGGCAAGCTGGTGCTCATCAAGAACAACACCAATGCATCCGAGTGTTCCACTACGCCGGCTGATTGCGACACCACGCCGATCACCGTTCTGGATACCACCCAATTCAGCTTTTTCAGCAGCACGCAGGCGGGGACCCAAAGCGGCACATGGAATATCACGCCGGGAAGCGGATTATCGACCATCTCCGCTACCTCGCAGTACTCCGCCATCAGCGCGGCCGACATCAACGTCACCAGCGCCGCGGACCCGCTGGTTTACGTGGAGACCTTCAACGCCAGCAGTCTCTCTCAGCCCGGAACGTTGCTTGAATACAGCCTGGCGCCGGTGTTGAACCCCCCGACAACGCCAGCCGCCGTGGAGACTTTGCTGAGCAGCAGCTTCCCGGGTCCGGTCCTCGACGATTACACCGGTCCCTGGGCCCGCATGAATTACAACTCTGAATCGCAGAATCTCGTTCTCGCGACCATTCCTTCGACAATTAACGGCGCGCTGGGGGCGACGACGCCGCTATGCAGCGGCACCACTCCGGAGGTGGCGAACCTCGTGGGCAGCACTGGGGCAACCACGCCGCTGAGCTATCCCGTGGTGAACGCGGCCTCGGGCTATGTTTACGACGTCGTGCCGGCTTCCACTTATCCCCCGCAAGCGGCCAAGATCTACTATGTCGCTCCCGTGCCAAATTGCTCGGCGTCCACCTTGATTACGCCGGCGGTGACTGTGCAGCCGAGCGCGTCTTCGATTACGACGGCGCAGCCGCTTTCCGTCCTGGTGACGGTGAGTGGCGGCAGCGGGAATCCGGCGCCGACCGGATCGGTGAGCTTGAGCGGCGACGGCTACGGTCCCGTTACCATGACGCTGACCGGCGGCAGCGCTACATTCCCAATCAGTGCCAACACGCTGTCAGCGGGCAACAATGTGACGCTGACGGCAACGTACACACCGGATACAACCGGCATGCTGTATTACACGAGCGCAACGGGCACGGCCTCGGTGACGGTGACTGGCTCTTCTTCGGGGCCGATCCAGATCAACGATCCCGAATCGATCACGGTGACCGACACGCCGCAGGTCCAGCTCTACGGCGTAAGCGACCCGGAGACCATCACGGTGACGGACATCGCCCAAGTTACCGTGGCTCCGCCACTCACGATCACCACCGCTTCGCCGCTTCCGCAAGCGACCGTAGGCCAACCCTACGCAGAAACGCTGGGCGCCAATGGAGGCAGCGATGCGGGCTATACGTGGCAAGCGGTGAACGGCGGCGCTGGGCTCACTTACGTGGGTCTCGCGCTGTCGTCGGCGGGTGTGATCTCAGGCACGCCCAATACTACGGAGGCGGCAATCACCTTTACCGTCCTCGTCACCGATTCGGCGGGCGACTCGGCCATCAAGACCCTTGTGCTCACGGTCGGCTATCCCGTGCCGGTGATCAGCACCACATCTCCCGTTTATGCGGCTGCCGGAGGACCGGCCTTCACCCTCACTGTCACTGGATCGGGATTTGTGCCCGCAACGACGATCCTTTGGGGCGGCACCTCATTGACAACCACATTTG
>JASHUF010000153.1 GCA_030040175.1 Acidobacteriaceae bacterium | reverse complement strand
AGAGCCGGAATGGTGTGCGCGCCGGTGAAGCGCGGAGAACTTCCGATGGTGTAGTACGAGGCGGGGCTGACGGTGGAGTTGGAAAGGCCGAAGGAGCCTTCTTCGTCGAACGAGTTCACAATGGCTTCGCCGAAGTGATCGAAATACATGCCGGCGCCGGCGCGAATGGAGGTGTGCGCATTGGGAGCCCAGACCGCGGCGAAGCGCGGAGCAATGTTGTCTTTCTGCTTGGCCCAGTAGCCCGGCTGATGATTGGCCTTGCCGCTGGGCGCGAAAGTAAGGAGCTGGGCGGGACTGATGTTGCCGGCGGTGAGCTCTCCGGCCTTGGCCGCGGCGGCGCGGTTCAGGAACCACTGGTGGGTGTCGACGGTGGGCGAAACCTGCTGGCCGTTGACCTCATAGGGAGTTTGCAGAATGGAGTGGCGCATCCCGAAGGTAAGGGTGAGGGCAGGTTTGATGCGCCAGGCATCCTGGAGGTAATACTCAAACTCGTTGGCGCGGAAGTGGCGGCCGATGATGGCGCCATCGGGCTCGAGGGTGCCGCTGCTGGGGCTGGTGACGGTGTAGTTATATTGCTGCGTGGTTTCGGGGACAAGGCCGACAAGGGTGTCGTAGGCGATTTCATAGGAGTTTTCAAAGCCGCTGCCCACGGGAGTGAGGCCGGTGCCGAGCGAGGAGGGGTCGTTGGGAGCGTTGGCGAGCCAGTAGGGATTGGTGCTCGCGCTCGAATAGGAGTTGTTGTCGTCGGCACGATTGTTGGAGATGCCGCGCCAGTTTCCGCCGAGGCTGAGGGTATGGTTGCCGCGGGTCCAGGTGAGGTTGTCGACAACGTTGTTGACCGGCACGTTGACAATCGACGTAAGGGCATGGCCGGCAGGCTGGTCAATAAAGCGGAAGAAAACCCAGTCGCCCTGGCCGGTGCCGATTCCGCGCGTGGAGTAACCCTGACGGATGAGCGCGTAACGGACGTCATTGACGATATTCGGCGTGGGCGTCCAGGTGTGGCCGGCGGCAAATCCCTTGGTGTTGTCCTCGGACCAGGTATTCAGCGGCTGGCCGGGAAGATTGGCGACGCCGCAGGTATCTGTGCTGACCAGGCCGGGACAGCCGGTGGCGGTGAAACTGGACTCGAGGTTCCCGGTGTCTTTCTGCAGATTGCCGCGGAAGAAAAGATGCTGTTTGGAGGTGGGGATGTAGTCGATTTTGGCGATGGCGGTGTTGAGGGTTTTAGGAGCCGGCGTGGAGAAGACGTAGCCATCGTTGTTGACGCCGTCGCCCACGGTGTTGAGGAATCCGTATTCGCCCGCGGCGCTGAGGGCCGAATAGTAGGAGAGCACGGAGGCATCCGGACCGCATCCGCTGCTGGCGGTACAGGCATCCGTCTGGTCGATGGCGGTGACCTGCGCCGCGGTGAGCCAGTCGGTGTTGCCGTTCGCGTCCTGGTAGCCGAGCTGGCCGGAATAAAAATTCTGCGTGGGCAGAACACGCGTGACGACCTCGTTGATGGCCTGGCGCTGGCCTTCATAGTTGAAGAAGAAAAAGAGCCGGTCCTTTTTGACGGGGCCGCCGACAGCGCCGCCGAAGGTGTTCATCACGTACTTCTGGGGCACGTTGGGCTCGCCCAGGTAGAGCTGGGTGTACTTGTTGAACCACTCGTTGGCGACGGTGTTGGTGGGGCGATAGTACTCGTAGAGGGCGCCGTGGAAGGAGTTGGTGCCGCTCTTGGTGACGAGGGAGATCTGCGCGCCGGAGCTGCGGCCGGAGTCGGCGTTGCCGTCGGAGGTGGTGACGCGGAACTCCTCGGTGGAGTCGAGGGTGGAACGCAGCACGCCGGTGAAGGCGGTGCCGTTGAGCTGATCGTTGTCGTCCATGCCGTCGAGGGTGACGTTGCCCTGGTCAGAGCGGCCGCCGCTGACCGAGCCGCTGCGGCTATCGATGGTGTCGTTTTCGTCGGGATTGCCAAGATACAGGACGCCGGGCTGCAGGGTGAGCAGCGCCAGCGGATCGCGGCCTTCCATGGGCAGGGCCTGGATGGTGGAGTTGCCCACCGAGTCGCCGACGGTGGCGTCGGTGGTGTTGAGCGTCTGCGCGGCCGAGGTGACATCGACGGTTTCCGCGGTGGTCTGGATGGAGAGCGTGAAATTGATGGTGGCGGGCTGATCGACGAGCAGCTCAGCGGTCTTGGTCTCTTTGCCGAAGCCGGGAGCGGAGACGGTGATGGTGTAACGCGCCGGCGGAATCTGCGGGAAGACGTAGGTGCCGGCGCTGGAGGCCGTGGTGCTCATGGAAGTGGCGGTGGCCGCATTGTTCAGGGTGACCGCGGCGCCGGGCACCAGGGCGCCGCTGGGATCGGTGATGGCGCCGCGCAGGGAGGTGGTCGCGGTCTGGCTGAAGACGAGGGCCGAAGCCGAGAGGAAAAGCAGGAAGGTACATCCCCAACGGGAACGTGCCACGGTGTTACCTCCGCCAATGCAAAGAGCTTCTTTTGCCGTGCCGTTGACGTGCTTTTTCCAAGCGCGGCCGACGTGCGGGCCGCCGGGAGAAGAATCTCCCGCGGAGCGCCGGCGATGAGAAGCAGGGTGCGCGCGGCGCGGCGTTCCGTCCGGCTCCGGGAGAGGATAACGGGCTCGAAGGAAGCCGGAATTGAGTTGCCCAATATCTTGCCGGATAATTCCATAGGATTCAATAAGAAAGTGACGGAAATCGAAAATGCAGGGACGAAGGCGGGGACAAAATGCAGAGTTACCGGGACGAACGCCGCGTCTCGAGGCATGAATCGGCGACCTGCGTGCGATGAGACAGCCCGGCGCAAAGCCGCCTTTCCGGCTGGAGGAAGCGTGGGAGGAGCGGGCCTTGCGAGGAAGCAGACCGCTCCGGCCGCGCTGCGATACTCTTAACGGTCAGGAGAGTGCCCATGAGAAGGATATGGTTCGGACTGGTTTGCGCGTGCGCGCTCGCGGCCGCGGCAGTGCCCGCGGTTTCGGGTGAAGAGGGGATGTGGACCTTCGATAACCCTCCGCTCAAGGACCTGGCGGCGAAATACAACTTCACGCCCACGCAGGCGTGGCTCGATCATCTGCGGCTGGCCAGCGTGCGGCTCAACGACGGCGGCTCGGGATCGTTTGTGAGTCCGGACGGATTGCTGCTGACCAATCATCACGTGGCGCGGTTCCAGTTGCAGAAGAACTCGACTCCGGAGCACGATTATCTGCGCGACGGATTCTATGCAGCCACGCCAGACCAGGAGCTGAAGTCGCCCGATCTCGAGATCAATGTGCTGGTGGCCATGAAGGACGTGACGGAGCGGGTGGAGAATGCAGCCAAGGGCATTACCGATCCGGCGCAGGCGCTCAAGGCGCGGCAGGC
>JASHUF010000152.1 GCA_030040175.1 Acidobacteriaceae bacterium | reverse complement strand
CCGCCACAGGTCGTACATCAGCACCACCTCGCGTTCGTGTCCCGGTTGCGCGTCCTCGGCCGTGAACGCGCGGCCGAGCCATGGTTCTGTAACCAGAACCGCGAAGACCCCCGGCGTTGCTTTCAACACCCTCAACTGCAGCGGATGCTCGCTCGTCCCCAGCGGCATGGATTCCTCTTGCATGGCCGCCATGGACTGAATGGTGCGGCTGTTGCGCGCCCAGTTGGCGAAATGGTTCGCGTTCACCGGCAGCTGAGGATAAATGTCGCGAAACTCTGCCACCTGCTCCTCCATCGCCACCAGGCGCTCAGGGTGGGCATAGGGCAGCGGGCGCAGCATAATGTCATAGACCAGCGTGAAAATCGCCGTCGTGGCGCCGATGCCCAACGCCAGCGTGGCAATCGCGGTGATGGTAAATCCGGGCGACTTGCGCAACTGTCTCAGCGCATAACGGATGTCGAGCCACAGATTGTTCATCATCTTCTCTCCCTGGTTCTTCGAGGCCTCGCTGGTGTGATCTCGCCGGCGCGCCTGGGCTGAGCCCTCGTCCCTGCCCGATCGTCCGCATCGACAACCGGCCCGCGCGGCAAGTGCAGCGGAACTGGATCGCGCGGGGCACGCACTCGCGGAAGCGCCGCGCCCGAACCGAGCCTCAATCGCCGCCGCGGGTCCGGAGCGCGCTCCTCAACCTGGACTCACGCCTCCGCTTCGGCTTCCAGCTTTTTCTGCTCCTGCTCGCTCACCACTTTGCCGTCAAAGAGGTGTGCTTCGCGCTCGGCATGGCGGGCAAAGCGCGGGTCGTGCGTGACCATGCAGATGGTCGAGCCCTCGCGATGCAGATCGGCAAGCAGGTGCATCACTGCTTCGCCGTTTTTAGAATCGAGGTTTCCGGTGGGCTCATCGGCCAGCAGGATCGAGGGCGAGCCCGCCAATGCGCGCGCCACGGCCACACGCTGCTGCTGGCCGCCGGAAAGCTGCGCCGGATAATGCCGCATGCGATGCGCCATGTTGACGCGCTCGAGAGCCTCTTTCGCCCGCCGCTTGCGCTCCGCCGAAGGCATGCCCGCGCGATAGGTGAGCGGCAGCTCGACATTCTCTTCCACCGTCAGGTCGCCGATCAGGTTGAAACTCTGGAAGATGAACCCGATCTCCTGGTTGCGGATGCGCGAGCGCTCGCTGAAGTTCAGGTTCTCCACCGGATTGCCGTTCAGCAGATAGCGCCCGGCGGTCGGCGTATCCAGAAGGCCCAAAATCGAGAGCAACGTGGATTTCCCGCAGCCCGAAGGGCCCGACATGGCCAAATATTCGCCCCGCGAAATGGTGAGATGAACGCCGGAAAGCGCGTGCGTCTCCACTTCGTCGGTGTAAAAGATCTTGGTCAGATCCTCGATCTCAATCAATGTGCCGTTCGCTGCCATGCCATCCCCCTGTCAGTTATCAGTGGTCAGTGGTCAGAACTGCCTTTCAACCGTCCGTTCCGGACTTTAGTCCCCTAGTCCCTCAGTCCCTTAGTTCCTAGCCCCTTGGTCTCTGCTCATTCCAGCCGGATGCGATCCACGCCGTCCCAGCGCGACATGTCGGAGAGAATCACCGTGTCGCCCACGCTCAATCCCTCGAGCACCTGAATATCGTTCACCGAGGCGCGGCCCACCTTCACCTGAACCCGGGTGGCGCTCTTGCCGTCCGGGTCCACGCGGAACAGGCTCAGCGTGGAGTCTTCGTTGCCCAGCGCCGGCCTGCCCACGTAGAGCACGTCGCTCATGCGCTCCAGATCGATGGTCCCGTCCACGCTCAGTTGGGGTACCGCTCCCGCCGGCAACGGTCCATCGAGCATAACGTCAACCGTGCGCGTTCCGTTCACCACCGCGGGATCGATGCGGGTCACGTGGCCGGGAATGGTGCCGTTGTGCGTGTCGATCAATGCCGGCTGCCCTATCTGAATGTCGCGCGCCTGCGTTTCGGCAATCTGCAAGGCGGCCTTCAGCTTGTCCCGCTGGATCACCTCGGCCACCGACGTGCCCGCGGTCACGTGCTCGCCCACCTGCACCGGCATGGCCAGCGGCGCCAGCGTTCCCGAGATGGTCGACCGCACCTCGAGCGCCGCCGACTGTTTCTCGTAGAGATCGAGCAGCGCCTGCGCCTGCTCGATCTTGGTCTTCTGCGAGGCCAGTTGCACGGCGACCGCCTTCTGGTTCACGTCCAGTTGCTCCTGGCTCAGCTGGTGCTGCGTGGTCAGCTGGTCGGCCGTGCTCTTCGATTTTTCATACGCCAGGCCTGAAATCACGCCCAGGTCGTAAAGGGCCTTGTCCGTCTGCGCCTGCAGCTCGTCCTGGGTGTAATCGGCGCTTACCTGCGCCGCCGCGGTCTTCTTGTCCATCAGCGTGCTCTCGAGCGTCGCCTGCAGGCTCTTGTAATCCGCCTGCGCGGCCTTGAGCGCGAGCTGCGCGTTCAAGAGCTCCTGTTCGAGCTCGGGATCGTTCAGATCCATGATGATGGTGCTCGGCGTCACCTGCGCGCCCGGCAGCACGCGAATGCGCACCACCGTCGCGTCGGTCTGGGCCGGAATCAGCTCGATCGAATCCTCGCGCGGCACCAGGCTTCCGGTGGACGAACGCACCTGCCGGATGAGGGGCCCGCGCTTCACCGTGTCGGTCCAGATGGTCGAGCGATCCACCGTGGGCGAGGCCGGCTTGAGCCGCGAGACACCGTAGGCCAGCGCCGACAATCCCGCGATGCCGAGAACGGTCCACACGGCCATCCGGCGGTTCTTCTTCTTCCGGATGTCGGGGCGGGCAATATCCATTGCAATCTCTCTCCTGCACCCGGCTTGCCAAAGGAAGGGTTGCGGCAACTCACGGAAAACAGGATGATTCGCCCGCATCGGCCTGATTATGCGGCCTCGTTCGACTGACCGTTTGCGCAGCCGCACTGTTCGATTTCGAACACCTGTCTTCCATCCAGGCCGGGAACTTATCCGCCGTTCCCTGCTGCGCTTTCGGGTACGCGGAATCGGGAACAAAGCGATGCGTGCAGGTGTCTCAAGTGAGAGAATCCTTGCGATGAGCCGTCGGCATTTCTCCATTGGCGCGGGGCCGCATCGGAGAATTTGCGGAACGCGCGAGCACTCGCCGGCGTAATTCGTCCTGTCAGTGTAATCTTCTTTCCATTCCCAAACCAATCGCGGGAGTGCACGCGCGACGTTCCTGCGTTCTTACCCATGAAAGAGGGGGGTGGTTGTAATGATGGCTTACCCGGCTTTATGTGGTTCGCGGTCTGCCCGCACACTGTTTCTCAGCGTGGCTTCACTTGCGCTCGCGGTCTCATCCTTTTCCGCGCATCTCAGCGCGCAGGCCGCGGTGCAAGCCGTGCCCCCGGGTCCGGCCGCGGCGCAAAGCGCTTCACCCCCGCCGGCCGCAACGCCCGCGCCCAATCCCAAGGACATCGCCGGCACCTGGCAGGGCACGCTGCACGCCGGCCAGGATTTGCGCACGGTGGTGAAGATCACCAAGGACGACAAGGGCCAGTTGAAAGCCGTCTTCTACAGCATCGACCAGGGCGCGCAGCCTTTGCCTGTCGACTCTGTCGCGCTCGACGGCTCGACCGTAAAGATGAAGCTGAACATGATCGGCGGTTCCTTCGAGGGCAGGCTGAGCGCAGACGGCAAAACCATCGACGGCAGCTGGAGCCAGGGTCCCAATCCGCTCACCCTCCTGCTCACGCGGGCTACGCCGGAGACGGCATGGGAGATTCCCGCTGCGCCTCCGCCGGTTCCGCCCATGGCCGCCAACGCCGATCCTTCTTTTGAAGTGGCGACCATCAAGCCCAGCCAGCCGGACCGTCCGGGCCGGGCATTCCTGTGGCGCGGCAATCAGTTCACCACCATCAACACGACTCTCATGGCGCTGATCACCTTTGCCTACGGCGTGCAGCAGAAGCAGGTGATCGGCGGGCCGGACTGGATTGACTCTGACAAGTTCGACATCGAGGGCAAGCCGGACACGCCGGGAACGCCAAGCTCCGCGCAGCTGCGGCTGATGGTGCGCAAGCTCCTGGAAGACCGCTTTCAGTTGAAGTATCACAACGACAAAAGAGAACTTCCCGCGTACTTGTTGGTGGTGGCAAAGACGGGGCCCAAGATGACCAAGGACGAGAATAATCCCAACGGGCTTCCGGCTCTCTTCTTCCACCAGCTTGGCGATCTCAACGTGCGCAACGCGACCATGGGCGCCTTCGCGGGTCTGATGCAATCGGCGGTGCTCGACCGCCCCGTCGTCGACCGGACGGGCCTCACCGGGAATTGGGATTTCGAACTGAAGTGGACGCCCGATGATTCCCAGTTTGGCGGAATGGGCATGAGGGCTCCGCCGCCGAGCGATGCCGCGGATGCGCCCCCGCCCCTGTTCACGGCGATTCAAGAGCAGATCGGGCTGAAGCTCGAAGCGGACAAAGCATCCGTCGATGTGATTGTGATCGACTCGGTGGAGAAACCTTCGCCGAATTAGACGTGAAAGCCCGCCCGCGCTCGGGAAAGTTCCCGAGCGGCGCAAACGAAATGCCCGAAGCTTACGTCTGACGTTTGGAACCTTTCGCAATCATGGAAAGAGACGCGGCCTCGCCGGCGATTGCCGCACAAACACAAGTTCGCATGGGAGCTGTGCACATGATGATTCGCCTTCAGGCACACACGCAGCCAGGGGCTGGGCGCGCGCCGGTCCTGGCTGTGGTTTGCATTCTGTTTGCGCCCCTCACCCTGTCCGCGCAAACCGCAGCGCCGGCTGCACCCACTGCTGCGCCGGCCGCATCGCCAGAAAGCAGTGCAACGGCCGCGCTGCCCGCCTTCGAAGTCGTTTCCATCAAGCCCGACAAAAGTAGCAGCATGATGAGCCGAGTCATGTTTACAGCGGACGGCATCTCCGTTTCCGGCATGCCCTTGCACATGCTGCTGCGCGAAGCGTTCAACACTTCAGACAGCCAGTTGCTCGATGAGCCCGGCTGGGTGAATAACGACCGCTTCGACATCGAAGCGAAGGTGGCGCCGGAAGACGTGCCCAAGCTGAAAGCCCTCAAGCCAACCGACCGGTGGGCTATGCTGGTGCCCGTCTTCGAAGACCGCTTCGCGCTCAAGTTCCACCACGAAAGCAAGGATCTGACGCAGTACATACTTGTCATCGCCAAGGGCGGACTGAAGATGAAGGAAGCCACGCAAGGCGACACCTACGCGAATGGCCTGAAGACGCCCGACGGCAAAGCCGGAGGCGCGGGCATGATGCGCGTCGAACCAGGCGAGTTGGTCGGCCAGGCGCTTCCACTTGCGAGTTTGGTCCGCTTTCTTTCCTTCCAGTTTCACAGCCCCGTGCTCGACAAGACCGGTCTTACCGGCAAATATGATATGGACCTGAAATGGACACCCGACGAAACCGAAGCCGCCATGATGAGGCCGCCGGGAGGCGCCCCAGCGGACGCGGGAAATCCGGCGCCGCCCCCTGCCGCGGGACCCTCCGTCTTCACTGCGCTTGAAGAGCAGCTCGGCCTCAAGCTCGAAGCGCATAAAGAGCCCGGAGATGCCGTCGTGATCGATCACCTCGAGCAGCCGTCGCCGAACTGAACTTCATCCGGAGCCGACAAATGCCCCTGGGGCGCGCTGCTCAACTGTCGATCCTCTGCCTGCTTGCATGGCTCTGCGCCGTTGCAGGCGCGGCCGCGCGCCAGAGTTCGGCAGGTGCGGACCATGCGAGCCTGGGCCAGGCGAGTGCGGATCACGGCTCCAAGGATCACAATCACGAGGTTCACGGCCTCGTTACCTTCGGCGGATTGCCCTTGCCGGGCGCCACCATTACCGTCATGCAGGGCGCGCAAAAATTCGCCGCCGTCTCCGATCAGGGCGGCGTCTACCACTTCGACAACCTCG
>JASHUF010000151.1 GCA_030040175.1 Acidobacteriaceae bacterium | reverse complement strand
ACGGTCGACAAGCCGATTCCCGTGCCCGCGGCCAGGTGCGCGGTTCCTTCGCTGCGATAGAAACGCTGAAAGATTCTTTCCCGGTCAGTGATGCGAATCGCCGGACCGAAGTTGTGCACCGAAATCAGCACCTCGGAATGGCTCTCCCGCGCCGCCACCTTCACCGCCGTCCCTACAAACGAGTACTTGGCGGCATTGTCGAGATACTGCGCCAGCGCCATCGACAGCAGGTCGCGATCGCCGCGGACCGTCAGCGTCGACTCGGGAACGGAAATCTCCACCGGATGACCAGCCATGCGGCCGTGCTGTTCCTGAAGAGCGGATGCCACGAGCTCCGACACCACGATCTCGTCCCTGGCCACGCTCAGTTCCTGCGCTTCCAGCTTCGCCGTCTGCAGCAGCCGGTTGCTCAGCAGGCTTAATTTGCCTGACTCGTCGTCAATGAGCGCAATCAGATCCTTCTGCGGCCCGTTCAGCGTGCCCACTTCGCCCAGTCCCGCACTGGCCGCCTGGATGGCCGTCAGCGGCGTCTTGACCGCATGCGCCAGCGAGTCCAGCACCGCGGCGCGCAGGCGCTCGCTCTGATGCGCCGCTTCGACCTGGCTCTCCTTTTCGAAGGAGACGCACCGGTCCAGAGTAACGGCGGTGAGCGACGCCAGCGCATCGGAAACCAGCGGTCCCAAGTCGCCGCGCACCGCCAGCGCTCCAATCGAATCGGTTCCCGCGCGCAGCACCCGCCGCGCGGTGTGCGTCGATTTGTCATCGTCGTCCACCTGCGCCAGAAAGCACTCCTTGGCCAGCTCGCGCTCGTCCTCCTTCCACGCACCCGCGGTGTCGCTCTTGCCGGAGTTGGCGTCGAAGATCGACACCGCCTCAGCGGAAAAGATGCGCAAAATCAGGTGCGTCAACTGCGGCCCCGGCGGCTGATGCAGATTGATGAGCAGCGTGCTCCGGCTCAGCTCGTACAACTGCTCCATCGCCTGGCGCTGCAGCCTGGCTTCGCGCGAGTTCAGCCGTTCGCGCGACGACAGCCGGCTCACCAGCAGCGCGCTGATCTCAAAGGCGCCGAGCGCCACCCAGTCCTGCGGATCGGTAATGTTGAAGGTCCACAGCGGCGGATAGAAAAAGTAATCCAGGCAGGCGCAGGCCAGAAGCGAGACGATCGATGCCTGCCAGAAGCCGCACAGGATCGACTCGCATACGACCACGATGAGGAACAGGAAGCCGACCGGAGCGGGGTTGAAATGGAGCACATACCCGGAGAAGGTGAGCAGCGCGATAACCCAGCACCCCAGCAGGCTCTGGCCGATAAATTTGAAGCGGCGAGCAAGGTCTCGATCTGCCAGGAACGCGGTCACTCTCATGGCGTACAAGTCATGCCAACCGGGCATCCTTGTAGAACGAGAGTAGCGAGAGGGGCATCAGCGAAACATAAACGAATCACAAAGAATTTACGTGGAATTGGTTTTGGTGTGCGCCGCGGGCGCGGAAACGCGATCTGCATCCCGCGTTCCCGAGCCCGTTTTCGCGTCATTGCCTAACGCTGCGCCTTTTCTGCCAGGTCCTGGTAGTAGGCCGCCTTGCGGCTCATCTGCCCCGCTTCATAGGTAAAGTATTCATAACGGTTGCGTGACGAGTCCACCGGGCGAGGATATTTTTCCTCGATCCCACCCACAAACTGGCTGCGCCGGTCCCACTCCACCAGCTCTCCGCGCGCCTGCTGCTCCAATTCCGACTCGCGCCACTTGTAGTAGCTGGCGAGCGAGGCATACTGGTCGGCGGTGTGTGCCGACTGGATCATTCTCTTCAAGTCGGCGCGATTCAAATTGGGCGAGGTTTCCGCGCAGGCATAACTGCCCATCAAGGCGACTGCAGCCAGCGCAATGGCTATTCTCACTTGAATGTTCATGGAGGTATGCTCCTTTCCAAAAAGAATCCCGCACTATAGATGAAGGAAGCATGAAGGCCGTTGCAGAACGCGGAGAAGGCAGGAAATAACTTACGATTTCTTTATCACTTTCACCGCTCTAAGTGAGTAAACCCCGCTCTGGGCGCGGATTTAGAGTAAGTGCCCTTCGCCCGGGTTAGCGCGCGTATTTATGCATTCCTTATAGGTTGGGATAAGTCGGCCGCCGAAGAAAGTTATCGCGGGTCCGCACCTCTGAGATTCAGCTCTGGGTGCGGGCTTCGCTTACGAAGCCCAGGAAGCGGCGCGCCAGCTCATGGATGCGCTGTTCCTCGCGGCGATGCACGGCATCCTTCGGCAGCAGCTCCATGCCCACACCCAGCGCTGCGGCGCCGGCGCGAATGAAGCTGATGGCGGTCTGCTGGTTCACGCCGCCGGCGGCGATCAGCGGCACCTGCGGCAGGGGCACTTTAAGGGAGCGCAGATACTGGTCCCCGCCCATCGGCGCGGCGGGAAAAATCTTCACAAAATCCGCGCCCGCCCGCCACGCGGCAATCACCTCAGTGGGCGTGAGCGCCCCCGGAATCGCCAGAACATTGGTCTTGAGCGCGTAGGCCACTACGTCGGGAACCAGTCCCGGGCTGGTGAGGAACCGGGCTCCGGCATCCACGCATTTGCGCGCCGTCTCGGCGTCGAGAACGGTGCCCGCACCCACGATCATGTCCGGCAGCCGCTGCAGCAACTGCTTGATCACGCCCACCGCGCCGGGGACGGTCATGGTAATCTCGGCCACGGGAATGCCCGCGTGATACACCGTCTCGGCTGCGTAGGCGGCGTCGGCCGCGGAATTCACGCGAATACCCGGCAGAATCCCGATCGTTTCGATGCGTGTCTTTGCTTCTTCCCGTGTCATTCAGTACTTTCCCCTGCCCCTGAAGGCATGTGTCCGGTTCATTATTCCCTTGATTGCCCTCGATGGGCAAGGTTTCTCCGGGGTGCGGCGCCGGCAGCTTACGGCTCGCATGCGCGGAGTTCCGCTCCATTCGCCGCAACGGAAGCCGCGCAGAGCGCGAACTGCTCCTGTTCAGAACTTCACCAGCAGGTCGATGTCGGTGTAATGCTCGCCGGTGCGGAGGTCGGGATACCAGACGCCGCCGTGCGGGCCGCTCGAGTTCACGCCGCAATAGCTATAAGCGAAGCCGGGAGCTCCGGTTCCCGTGGTTCCGTACGGAACAGTGCCCGAAGTGTAGGGAGCGTTATTGGGATTGGGAACTGCGGAGCCGTCCATGCAGGCAAACTGCGTGGGCGCGCCGTTGTTAACGCCCCAGGGCGCGCCGAGAAAGGCCGGCGGGGTCATGCCGCCGTGACCGTTCCAGTAGGGAATGTTGGTGCCGCGGATGCCCCACTCAAAGCGCCAGGTGAACCACTCGCGCGGCATGTAGTCGAGTGTGGCGGTGCCGTCCCACCCCTTGAAGAGATCGCCGGAGTTCATCTGGAAATAAGGCGAGTTGAGCGCCGCGCTGGTTGCCGATTCGCCATTGATGGGGGGAACGAGCACAAGATACATGCCGGGGTTATCGATCTGTCCGCCGCCAAAAGTGAATCCAAAGAGATCTTTACGGAACCAGAGGCGGTTGTAGAGCATGTAGCCGGCAAAGCTCTGCTTGGGCTGGCCGCCGTGATCGTTGTGGCAGTTGACGCCCGCCCCGTACTCGCAGCCAAGGTCGCCGGTGAGCGAGAAGGCCATCTTGTCGAGCCCCAGGTTGTTTGGCCTGTCGTAGTACTTGACCTCGACACTGTTGTCGGTGTGGATGCGGTCGCGGCCAGTCACCTCGAAATCGTCGCTGCCCACGGCGTACTCGTTCATGATGATGTTCATCCAGGAGAAGGGTGTGTATTTGATCTGGCCGCCGATACCCTTGCGCGAGTTCGAAGAGCCGTAGGACTGCCAGCCGTTGATAATCCAGGGCTCGATCTTCAGGTGCTCGGTGGGAAACATCTGGATGCGAATGCCCTCGAAAAACCAGGGCGTGTTGGAGGAGACATAGGAAGGCTGATAGGCCCAGTTGTCGAAGTTGTAATAGCTGAAGAGCCCCACGTAGGACATAAAGATGCCGGCGTCAACATTGAAGCCGTGCATGACGTTGGGGATCTGGTAGCCGCCATACGCCTCGGCCAGGTAGCGATCGGCGTCGGCGATGTCCCACTGGCCTTTGGAGTAGCTGGGGTCGTTGCGCACCGTTGCCGTCGAGTACATGCCGAACTGGGTCATGAAGCGGGCGTGGGCGTTGTCGAGATGAAAGTCGCCGCCGAGGCCGAGCTGCTCCAGCTCCATTTCGTTGTTGCGGAAGAGTTCGCTCGATCCGCTGATGGTGTCGTCTTCGGGCCGGGCGAAATCAT
>JASHUF010000150.1 GCA_030040175.1 Acidobacteriaceae bacterium | reverse complement strand
CGAGCCAAAGTCGCTCGCCGGGGGCCCCGGCAGGGGTCAGGGATCCGTTGCTTCGCGCCACATTGAGATTTTTAAACTCCCGGGCCTGAGAATCCATACCCGGGACTTGGGAATGACCAGATTGGAGCCTAGAACTGGTTGCATCAATGGCTTTGTAAAAGGGCCCGGCTTTAGTCGGGCCGCAAAGGCCGCATGATCATTGGGCTTTAGCCCCTGAGGGACATTACCCAACAGCCTGAGGCCATTTATGCAACCAACTCTAGGCGGAAGGCACTTTCACTTCGACGTGCGAGGCCGCCTCGACAAAGGTAGCGATGGCCGAGTGGTCCAGATCGCCCTTGCCGTCCGCGATCAGCGATGAAAGCATCTGCTGGACAAGTGCGGTAATCGGCATGCAGACGTGGTTCGCTTCGGCGGTTTCGAGCGCGTTGCGCAGGTCCTTCTGGTGAAGATAGATTTTGAAGCCGGGCTTGAAGTTGCGCGCGAGGAGCATCGGGCCTTTGGCGCTCAGAACCGCCGATCCGGCAAGGCCGCCTTTGATGGCGTTGACCACCACCTCGGGATTGAGGCCGCAGCGCGTGGCCAGCGTGAGCGCTTCGCCCATGGCGGCGATGTTGCAGGCCACCATGATCTGATTGGCGAGCTTGGTGGTGTTGCCCGCGCCCACCGGCCCGGTGAGAATGACGCTCGAGCCCATGCACCTGAGAATCGGCTCGGCTTTCTTGAAAACCTCTTCGTCGCCGCCCACCATGATGGCGAGCGTGCCTTCGATGGCCTTGGGCTCGCCCCCGCTCACCGGCGCATCGAGAAACTCCACGCCGTTGGCGGCGCAGGCTGCGGCGATCTTCTGGGAGACGAGGGGATTGATGGAGCTCATATCGACGATGAGCGAGCCGGGTTTTGAGCCGGCAAGAATTCCGTTCGCGCCCAGGACCACTTCCTCCACTTCGGGGCCGTCCGGCAGCATGGTGATGACAATCTCGGCGCGCGCGCCTACATCGCGGTTCGAGGCGCCGCGCTGGGCGCCGTCGTGGACGGCGGCATCGAGTTTCCCGGCATTGCGGCCGTAAGCGACCACGGTGTGGCCCGCCTTCAACAGATTGCGAAGCATGGGGCGGCCCATAATGCCGAGGCCGACAAATCCAACCGTTGCCATGGTGGCTCTCCTTTGCGTTTCTCTATTCGCTCTTTTTGAAGCGCGCGGCAATGCTTTCCGCGCCGCGTGCAAGAATGCCCACGTCGCTGCCGGTGGCGACGAAATTGAAGCCGAGCCCGAAGAGCGATTCGACCTGGTCGGCGTTGCTCGTGAGGGTGCCGGCGGATTTACCCGCGGCGCGAATGCGTTGCGCGGCGTCCTTGATCGCCGACTGGACCTCGGGGTGTTTCGGATCGCCGAGGTGGCCGAGATCGGCAGCCAGATCGCTGGGGCCGATGAAGACGCCGTCCACGCCGTCGACGGCGGCGATGGCCTCGATGGCGCCGAGCGCGGCCCGTGTCTCCACCTGGACGAGGATGCAGGTGTCGAGGTGGGCATTGCGGTGGTAGTTCTGCGTGCGTCCGTAATCGATGGCGCGGGGTGCGACGGCGACGCCGCGAATGCCGAGCGGAGGGTAGCGCGCAGCGGCCACGGCGCGCCGTGCCTCTTCCGCATTCTGGACAAAGGGAACCAGCAGCGAGCGCGCCCCTACGTCGAGCGCGCGCTTGATGACGACGGGCTCGTTCCAGGGCACGCGGAACACGGGCTCGGCCGTCCCTCCGCGCATGGCCTGCAGTTGCGGCAGCAGCGTAGAGATGTCGTTGGGCGCATGCTCGCCGTCGATCACAACCCAGTCAAAACCGGCGCCGGCGAGAATCTCCGCCGCAATCGGGCTCGCCAGGCCCGACCAGAGGCCCACCTGGCGCTGGCATCGCGCGAGAGCCTGCTTGAATGCGTTCCGGGGCTGGTTGCCGGGCCACTCGGGCATGTTGCGGGCCTCCTTCGCTGATTGTAAGGGGAGGCAGCGAGTCAGCGAGTCAGCAAGTCAGCGCTGCCCGGAAGCTCGATGCGCTTGATCTCGCCCACGACGGGCCCGTAGCTCAGAATCACGCAGAAGGCGATGAGACTGATGAAGACGAGCGCGCCGTTGTAGGAGCCCGTCCTCTCCACGATGGCGCCGATGATTAGCGGCGTGGTAATGCCGGACATGTTGCCGAAGAGGTTGAAGAGCGCTCCGTTCATGCCCACCATGCCTTTGGGCGAGGTGTCGGAGACCACCGTCCAGCCCAGCGCGCCAATGCCCTTGCCGAAAAAGGAAAGCGACATGAAGAACAGCATGAGCGCCTCAGAGTGCGCGTAGTTGCAGGCGACGATGGTCATGGAGAGGCCCATGCCGGCCATGATAGGCAGCTTGCGGGCAAAGCTGAGGGAGTGCCCGCGGTCAAGAAGCGCGTCCGAGAGCACGCCGCCCAGAATGCCGCCGATACCGCCGCACAAACCCGGAACCGCCGCGGCCAATCCCACCTTGAGCACCGACATGTGCCGGGCCTGGGCCAGATAGAGCGGGAACCAGGTGAGAAAAAACCAGGTGAGCGTGGTGATACAGTACTGGCCGAGATAGACGCCCACCAGCATGCGATAGCTGAGGAGCATCTTCACCGTGGACCAGGTGAGTGTGTTCCTGCGCGCGGCAGGCTGCGCGTCGGTATTGATAAGCCCGCCGCCGCGCTCGATGAGCGCGATCTCCGCCTGCGAAATGCGCGGATGTTCCTTGACCCCGTAGATGCCTGTGAGCCACACAGCCGTGAGCAAGACGCCGAGCGCGCCCAGGAACCAGAAGCAGGCCCGCCACCCGGCCAAGTGAATGAGCCAGCCGAAGACAGGCGCGAAGACGGGCAATGCGAAGTACTGCGAGGAATTGAAGATCGCCGAGGCGCGTCCGCGCTCCGAGGCAGGAAACCAGGCGGCGACGATGCGGCCGTTGCCGGGAAAGACCGGCGACTGCGCCAGTCCCGACAGGATGCGGAGAACGAGAATGACGGTGAAGACGAGGCTCGCGCGCACATAGCCCGCGCAGCCGGTGAGAAAGGCGAACAGCGACCAGAGCACGATGCCGATGCCGTAGACGCGCTTGGAGCCGAAGCGGTCGAGGAGGCCGCCCGCGGGAAGCTGGCCGAGCGCGTAGGCCCAGCCAAAACCTGAAAGAAGAAAGCCCAGGCGCCGCGGGTCCAGATTCATCGCCTTGGGCATGACCGCAACCGCCTGCGAAAGGGCCGAGCGGTCAGCAAAGCTGAAGCAGCTGACGATGAAAAGAATGGAAATGATGAGGTAGCGGACTCGGGTTTGCCGTTCTTCGCCCAACGGGTTCGCGTTCCTTGGCGCCGCCGGCTCCGCTACTTGCCCTGCACCAGCGGCAGCCCGGCGATGTTGAGATGAATCCGGTAAATGCTGCTGCTGGCCGCGATGTAGAGCGTCTTGCGGTCGGGGCCGGCGAAGGTGACGTTGGCCACGCGCTCGGGGATCAAGATCGTTCCGAGCGCTTTGCCTTCGGGCGAGAGAATCAATACGCCGCCCGGGCCGGCGCCGTAAATATTGCCCTCCACATCCACCTTGATGCCGTCGGGTCCGCCGGGACGCGGGTCGGCGGTTGCATCATAGAGGAGCTTGGGATCGGCCAGCGTGCCGTCGGGCTTCACGCGGTAACGCATCCAGATCTTTTTGGGCTCCGAGTTATCCACATAAAGATATTTCTCCCCGGGCGAAAAGGCGATGCCGTTCGGCCGCGGCAGATCGCTGATGAGAAGCTGAAGATGCGCATTGTCAGGCGGCGCGCCGGCTGCGTGGTCGAGCGCGTGCGGAATGCGGTAGACGCCGTTTACCTTGAGCTGCTTGAGTGGATCTTTGTCGCCCTGCGTAGGCAGGCCATACGGCGGATCGGTGAAATAGAGCGAACCGTCGGAGCGGTAGACCAGGTCGTTGGGGCTGTTGAGGCGCTTCGCCTGGTAGGAGTCAACGAGTACCGTGGGCGCCTGCGCAGGATCGAGCGATTCGAACCTCAGTACGTCGCGCTGCGCGTGCCCGGCCACGGTGAGCCGGCCCTGCGTGTCGAGGGTCATGCCGTTGGTTCCCGACTCGGGCCCCCCGTAAGGCGCGGAGCCCTTGTAACCGCTGGGTTGCAGCCACATGCTCACCCCCTGGCCCGGCGTCCACTTGCGGATGCTGTCCGAGGGGATTTCGGCAAAGAAAAGGCTGTCGCCCACCCACACCGGCCCTTCCACCCATTTGAATCCCGTGGCCACGCGCTCGAGTTTTGCGTCGGCGGGAATGATCGCATCGATGGCGGGGTCGCGGCGGTCCACCTGCAGCGGCACGGGAACAACGTCGTCGGCCGCGCTGGTGGCCGCGGGCGCCGGCGGAGGCGTGCTGCTCTTGCAGCCGGGCAGGCAGAGGCAGAAAGGTGCGAGAGCGAAAAGGACCAACAGCCGATGAGGACGGGGGCATTGCATGCGGGTTTTTCCTGAAGAGAGAATGGTTGCGGCGGGATCGCGGCTCCCGGGCGCAACCATCTTCATCGGCCCGGAGGAGCGGTGTCAAGAATCAGGCCATTGCCGGGACCCGGAGAGGCGCGGCTGGGCGCGGCGCTGCCGCGCTTCTCAGCGCGCGATGCGGCGCAGCAGGTGCGCGAGGAAGGCCGGCAACAAGGAGAT
>JASHUF010000018.1 GCA_030040175.1 Acidobacteriaceae bacterium | reverse complement strand
GTTGCGCCGCGCAATCTGCGCCGGCACCAGGATGAGCTTGACGGCGGTCGCAAACATGAGCCCGATGCCGATGGCAATCGGCGCCGGCACGCGCAGAAAGAGCACCAGGATGGGCACGGTGATGGTCCCCGCACCCACGCCGGTGAGGGCGATGAAGAGGGCAATCACGAAACCGATGAGATATTCCATGCGTGTTTCCGTTGGCTCCGGCTATTGTCCCGGCGCAGCCTGAATATGAATGCCGCACTCCACCTTGCGGCCGCCCCAGCGGCCGGAGCGCGGATCGTTGGGATCGAGCGGAAGCGAGGTGCACGGCTCGCAGCCGATCGACGAGTAACCGCGCGCGTAGAGGGGAAGCAGCGGAATCTGAAGCTCCTCGCACGCGTACCACACATCGCGCGTGGTCCAGGCCGCGAGCGGCGCCAGCTTGAGCACCTGCTTGCCGCCGGGAAGTGAAAACATGGCCGACTCCTCAAGCGCCCCGCGGCTCCGCGCCTGCTCGCGGCGCAACCCTGTAAGCCATACCCGGTACTGCGCGACCGCCTTGAACAGCGGCTCGACTTTGCGCAGCGCGCAGCAGCGGTCGGGCGCGGATTGATACAGAATGCCGAATTCGGCCTCCTGCTCGGCGACCGTCTTTTCCGGGAGCAGGTTGACGAGGTTCAAATTCCACTCCCGTGCCATGCGGTCGCGATAGGCATAGGTCTCCGCGAAGTGGTAACCGGTATCGAGGAAGAGGATGGGAATCTGCGGGTCAAGCTCAATGGCGAGCCTGGTGAGGAGCACATCTTCGGCCTGAAAGCTGCAGGTGAGGCACGCGTCGCCTTTGCACCCCACGGACCCCGGCTCTTCGAGCCGCCCGTCCGCGGGGACCCCGCCTTCACCCGTAATCGCGCGAGCGAGCGTGGCCCGCAGCGCAACGAGCCTAGTCTTTACTTCCGCTGCAATCGCAAGAGTGCTCATCTACAAACCTGCCATTTCCGAGGAGACAAAGATGCCCACTCGATGCAGAAGCTGGTGGACGGCCGCAACCGCGCGCATGGTTTCATCCGTGTCCACACTGACCTGTTCGCCTTCCGCACGGGCGGTCAGTTTGCTGCTCTCGTTGGCGTACGCCACCACTGTCAGCAGGCCGGAACGCGTCTCGATGCCGGTCACGATTTCGAGCAGATTCGGATGACGCCGAAAAGCGTCTTCGTTCATATCGACGCGGCTGGTGACCACGCCGACCGCAAAGAGCGAGCGCTCGATGGCGTTGATGAGCGCCACGGAGCCGGAAAGCTCCAGCACGCCTCCGCGATGGCCCCAACGCGCCTCGCGCTCCCCTGCGGTTACGCGGCCCCAGGCAGCCGATTCGTCTTCAATCCCCGTGGTCACGTCGGAAAACGCGGCCGTCACCATGCCCGCGGCCACGGTCGAGTTCGACTCGGGATCGATGAGGATAAACGCCCCGGTGCCGCGATTGTCGCCGTAAAGGTCGAGCGCGATGGGGCGCAGAAGATTGACGGTGACGGCGCCGATATCGTTCATCTCCAGCGCCTGCGCGGGCACGCGCGCCAGCGCGGCGAGATCGGTGCGATAGTCGATCGATGCAGGAAATGCGGGAACCGTCTGGCTGGTGTGCTTGAGCAGGTAACGGCGGCTCAGGTCGAGCGGGCGCTGATCCATCCACACCACCGCGGCTTTCACGCTGCGCGCGATGGTTGCCCTCGCAGAGGCGGCCGCGATCAAATCGCCGCGGCCGATGTCGAGCTCGCGGTCAAGGACAAGCGTAACCGAGAGCGGCGCGCCGGCCTCGTCCAGATCGCCCTCCCAAGTGACGATGCGCTCCACCTTGGCGCTGCGATTGGAGGGCAGAACCGTCACCTCGTCGCCGGGGCGCACGGTTCCCGATGCGATCTGGCCGGCAAAGCCGCGGAAGCTCTGGCCGGGACGGAGCACGCGCTGCACGGGAAAGCGGAACGGAACGGAACCGGTGTCCTGACCGGACGGCAGTGTCTCAAGCCGCTCGAGCAGCGAGGGGCCGGTGTACCAGGGCATCGCGGGCGAGCGGTGAACCACGTTATCTCCGGCGAGCGCGCTGACGGGGACGAAGTGGCGCTCCACGGGCGTGCCGGTATCGGCCGCAATCTGGTCGAGAACGGCGCTGAACTCGGCCTCGATGGCGCGGAACGCGGCTTCGTCAAACCCGATCAGGTCCATCTTGTTCACGGCCACGAGAACATGGCGCACGCGCAGCAGGGAGGCAATATAGGCGTGGCGCCGCGACTGCACCAGCACGCCTTTGCTGGCATCGACGAGCACGATGGCGGCATCGGCCGTGGAGGCGCCCGTGGCCATGTTGCGCGTGTACTGCTCATGGCCGGGCGTGTCGGCGATGATGAACTTCCGATGCGCGGTCGAAAAGTAGCGATAGGCGACATCGATGGTGATTCCCTGCTCCCGCTCCGCGCGCAAGCCGTCCGTCAGCAGGGCAAAATCGATCTGCCCCGGCGCCGCGGTTCCCTTCCCTTCGATGGAGCGCACCTGGTCGTCGTAAACCGACTGCGTGTCGTAGAGCAGGCGCCCGATGAGCGTGGACTTGCCGTCGTCCACGCTGCCGGCCGTGGAAAAGCGCAGCAGGTCTTTCTCGCGCTCCTGCGCAAGAAATTCGCCGATATCGAATTTTCTGTTCTCTAACTCCGCCGCAACCGCCAACCCGGCCTCCGATGCTTAGCATTCCCTTGCTGGTCCGGGGCTAAAGCCCCGCACGTTTTTTATGGCCCCTATCGGCACGGCTGAAGCCGTGCCCTTTTACAAAACCATCCATGCCGCCGGCCTTAGCCTCTGTTCTCTGTTCTCTACTCCCTACTCCCTGTTCCCTGCTTTAGAAGTACCCCTCGCGCTTCTTGATTTCCATCGAACCTTCCTGGTCGTGATCGATGGCGCGATGGGCGCGCTCAGAGTTCCGGAACGAGATGAGCTCGGCAATGATGGCGGGAATGGTGTCCGCGCCGGAGCGGATGGCGCCGGTGCACGGGCTGCAGCCGAGCGAGCGCAGACGGCATTTGACCATCTGCGGCTTTTCGCCGGGAAGGGCGACGAAGTCCTGCTCGATGGGCAATAATGCCTCGCCGCGCACGTACATGGGGCGCTCTTTGGCGAAGTAAAGATCGACCACGGGAATTTTTTCCTCGTGAATGTACTGCCACACATCCATCTCCGTCCAGTTCGAAAGCGGAAAGACGCGAATGCTTTCGCCGGGATGAATGCGCGCGTTATAGAGATTCCAGAGCTCGGGCCGCTGATTCTTCGGGTCCCACTGCCCCGCCGCGTCGCGGAAGGAGTAGATGCGCTCCTTGGCGCGCGATTTTTCCTCGTCGCGGCGCGCGCCGCCAAAGGCCGCGTCGAAGTTGTAATGCCTGAGCGCATCGAGAAGCGCCTGCGTCTTGAGCAGGCCGCAACAGCGCTTGGTATCGAGCACCATGGGATTGGTTCCCGCAGCGATGGCCGGCTCATTGCGCCACACCAGCAGCTCCGCGCCGATGGACTTTGCGTACTCATCGCGGAATTTGAGCATCTCTTTGAACTTGAAGCCGGTATCGATGTGCAGCAGAGGAAAGGGAATGGGCGCGGGATAAAAGGCCTTCTGCGCCAGCCGCAGCATGACGGAAGAGTCCTTGCCGATGGAGTAGAGCATCACCGGCCGCTCGAACTCCGAGGCGACTTCGCGCAGAATGTGGATACTTTCGGCTTCGAGCAGCTCAAGATGGCTCAGACGGCGGGACCGCACAACTTCGGCAGGCGGCGACTGAACTTCACTTTCGGCGACCGGCATTGGGACCTCGCTTCCTTGGGGGAGCTAAGGCTGAAGGCCGGTCAAACACGCAGACTCACCCGGCATTCAGCGGCGGGTGCGTGTTCTGGATCGATTGTGCTCAGGATCAGAGACTAGCGCATACACCCGTCGAAGCTGTTCGACAGGCGACAACAGAAGCGGGCGTTGAAGGCGCTAACCATCTGAATCATAATAGCAAACCCCTGCTTAAGATGCAATTCCGCCCCAGCGCACCTCCCGGATGCGAACATCAAAGGAAGTCATGCCTTCCAGGCCAAAACTCGGGCAGAATTTTCTTTCGGACGCGAGCGCCGCGGAGCGGATTGTGGCGGCCCTCGGCGACGTTCGGGAGAAAACCGTGGTCGAGATCGGGCCGGGGCGCGGGATCCTTACGCAATTCCTGGCCGGCCGCGCGCACGGTGTCCTCGCCGTGGAAGTGGACCGCGAGCTCGCCGCCCAGCTTCGCAGCCGGTTCGCGCCCGAGCAGGTGAGCGTCATCGAGCAGGACGTGCTCGGCTTCGATTTTGCCGCGGCCAGCATAGCGGCGGGCGGCCGGCTTCCGGTCGTGGGCAATCTGCCGTATTACCTTACTTCTCCCATTCTGCTCAAGCTCGCGGCCAGCTGCGCGGCGCTCGAGTCGGCGGTGCTGATGGTGCAGCGGGAAGTGGCGGACCGCCTTGCCGCCACGCCCGGCTCGCGCGACTATGGCTTGCTTTCAGTCACGGTGCAGATGCACGGCGCAGTGGAGAAGCTGTTCACCCTGCCGCCGGAGGCGTTCTCGCCGCCGCCCGAGGTGCATTCCACGGTGTTTCGCTGGCGCTTCGCCCCGCGATTTGCCGAGCTGGGCGTCGAAGGGGAAGGATTCCTGCGCTTCGTGCGCCAGGCGTTCGCGCAGAAGCGCAAGACTCTGGCCAACAACCTGCGCGCCGCCGGATACGCCTCTGAGGCCATCGCATCGGCGCTGGCTCAAACCGGCATCGGAGCCCAGGCAAGAACCGAGACCGTGCCGGTGGAAGCGCTGGCGGCGCTGTGGCGAAGCCTGGGCTCGAATTCTCAGGCGCCGATGACTGGAATCCGGAGGTGAATGCCGTTCCAGGAACTGGTTGCATCAATCGCCCATGGCGATGAGAAAACGCCCCTCAGGGGCTAACGCATTTTCTGAGTAGCTGTATCCCGAAGACGGAAGGCAGAGTCGACGCGACCAACAGGGAGCGGCGACCTTACGAGGAAAGGAAAAGGACACAGTAACTCAGAAAATGCCGTAGAGCCCGCGATTTTGCTGGCGCTTCCCCGGAATCCCCAAAACCGCCCGGAATTGGCCGGGCATCCGGCCGATCCGGCGCTCTTGGTCCTTCCAAGCGCGTAAGCTATGAAGTGGGAGCCGATGCGATGCTTTCCCTGGGAATTATGGGATACGCGCGGGCAGTTTTCGCATCTGGTAACTCAGGAACGCATGAATCCGATCCAACAGGCCAGCCGCCGAAGCTTCGAAGAGACGCTGCTCAGCGCCCGGCGGACCATGCTCCTGAGCGAGATCCTGAAGCTCGCCCTCGATAGCTTTCGGGCCAGCAAAACCCGCTTTTTGCTCACCGCCCTGGGCATGGTGATCGGCACGGCGTCGGTCATCTGGGTGGTCACCATCGGTTTGACGGGCAAGCGCTACATCCTCGAAGAGCTGCAGAAAATCGAGACCAACTCAGTGGAAGTGGAATATGCCGGCGGGGGAACCACGGCCGCCGAGCGCGTGCTTTACAACGACTACCTCACGCGCAAAGACGAGGAAGCCGTCGACGATCAGATGCCGGACGTGCGATGGTCGTCGCCGGTCCTGGATATGCACGAGCGCATCAGCTTCGGCAGCGGCGTGGTGAAGGACACGCTGGTGCTGGGCGTGAGTCCGGATTATCAGCACATCCGCAACCTGGTGGTCACGGATGGAAGGTTCTTTGACGACACCGACGACTCGGCCCATCTCAAGTGCGCCGTGGTCACCCAGGACTTCGCCCGCTCGCGCTACGGCAGCGACGACGAGGCCGTCGGGCAGAGCTTCGAGATTCAGGGCATTCCCTTCACCATCATCGGAGTCTTCAGGGAGGCGGTTACCGACATGGGTGAGTCGGAGATTGCCGACCAGACCATCCTGATTCCCTTTTCCGTGGCGCGCTACTTCGCCGGAACCGAAAACCTGCGCCAGCTTTATTTCTCCATGCGCACCATGGCAGAGGTCCCCGACGCGGCAAACCAGATTCTGCATATCATCCAGTCGCGTCACCGGCCCAACTCGGTCTACAAGCCGCAAACCATGAGAGAAGTGCTGACCATGGCGGAAAACATCGCCAACATCATCACCGCCGTCCTGGTGCTGGTGGCTGCGGTCACGCTGGCGGTCGGGGGCGTGGGCATCATGAATATCATGCTGGCCAACGTGCGGGCGCGCATACGCGAAATCGGCATCCGCAAAGCGCTGGGGGCCACTTACCGCGAAATCAAGCTGCAATTCCTCGCCGAAGCCGTCCTCATCTCGCTCTTCGGCGGGTTGTTGGGGATTGTGGTTGGCCTTTTGCCGCCGCTCTCGGTCCGCTTCTTTACTTCCTACGTTTTTCCGTTCTCGTGGTGGTCGGTGATCGCCGCCCTCGCGGCAGCGGTCGCGGTGGGCGTCATCTTTGGAACCGTTCCCGCTACCCGTGCGGCGCAGATGGATCCGGTGGAGGCATTGAAATATGAATGACCTCGAGCGCCCGCGAAAGAACGAACCGGCGGAGGAAGAACCGCCGCGCGGCCCGAACCTGGCGCTTCTCTACAGTCTCATCGCACTGGCGATGGTTGTGGCCACGGCCATTGCGGCGCTGATTGTTCTTCCCTTTTATCGCAGAAGATAGCGCTTCCCGGTCATGCCGGTTCAATCGCTCCTCCGGAGAATCTCTCCTTGAGCGCCAGTTTCCGCGCGCTCGGCAATGAGCACCGGGATTCCATCGACGATGGGATAGGAACGGCCGCACGACTCGCAGTCCAGCTTTGTCCCGCTGCGGCGGAGATTGCCGTGGCAGACCGGGCAGGCCAGCTCCGCGGCCGTCGACGGGTCGAATTTGATCTCAGGCACGGCGCGCATGACTGTCGACGGGGCGCTGACGAACGCTTACTGAATGGTTGCGTCAGGGCCGTCAGGTTGGCGGACCGGTTGTGCGTGCCGCCGGGAACGGGTGGAGAACTCCTGTTCGATGCGCTCGTTGGTCCCGGCGCGCGCAAACTCGTAGGCCACGCGGATGCCATTGTAGATGGCGTTGTCGTTGGAGGAGCCGTGGCCGATGATGCAGATGCCGCGCACGCCCAGGAGCGGCGCGCCGCCATACTCGGTGTAATCCAGCCGGCGGCGAAAATCGTTGAAGGCGCGGCGGGAGAGAAGCGCCCCCACCTGCGCGGTGACGGTGCGCGTGAGCGAGGCGCGCAGAACCTCGCGGACAAAGCGGCCGACCCCTTCGCTGGTCTTGAGCGCCACGTTGCCGACAAACCCGTCGCACACGATCACGTCGGCGTGCCCGTTGAAGATGTCGCGCCCTTCCACGTTGCCGATGAAGTGGATGGGCAGGGCTTTGAGCAGCGGCAATGCCTCGCGGGTGAGTTCGTTGCCTTTGCTCTCCTCTTCGCCGATTGAAAGCAGGCCCACGCGCGGCTGGTGAATCTTGAGCACGCTGCGCGCGTACATTTCGCCCATCACCGCGAACTGCTCGAGGTTGTGCGCCTTGCAGTCCACGTTGGCGCCCACATCGAGCAGCACGCACGGATTCCCTTTGGCGGTCGGCATGGGCGTTGCCAAGGCCGGCCGGTCCACGCCCGGCAGCGCGCCCAGCACCATCTTGGCCGTGGCCATGGCCGCGCCGGTGTTGCCCGCCGTTACAAAGCCCGCGGCCTTGCCTTCGCGCACCAGCTTGAGTCCCACGCGCATGGAGCTGTCGCGCTTGCTGCGCACCGCATGCGCAGCCTTTTCTTCCATGCCGATGCGCTCGGAGGCATGGTGGATCACGATGGGCAGGTCTTCGTTTTCCAGGTGCTCGTCGAGCAGGTCGTGGAGCTCCGGCTCAGGGCCCACAAGGTGCACGCGCACGGGCAGCGCCCGGCAGGCCAGGATCGCTCCCCGGATCTCCGGTTCGGGAGCCTTGTCGGAGCCGACGGCGTCAAGCGCAATGTTATAAAGCATCACGCAGGATTCTACAGGATTTACTTGACAGCTTCTTTAACATCC
>JASHUF010000017.1 GCA_030040175.1 Acidobacteriaceae bacterium | reverse complement strand
ATTCTGATGGGCTCCTGGGTTTTGGGCCTGCGCCTCGCCAAAATGTCGTCCGTCCAGCCGTCCAGTGCCATCATGCGCCGAATTCTACTCGCCATCACCACTTTGGCTGGATGACCGCCAATCCGTCAGTAACCAATTGTGCAACCCGGCGGGCTTGATAATCAAAATTAAAATATAGGGGTGAAGGTCAATTTCTTGAGTTGCTCCCAGACCCGCTTCCTGTCCGGGCGTGGGCATGTGTTACTTTCTGTCTCCTGGGGCGCAGTCGTTCAACGGTTTTTTTAGAGCGGTAAATCTATCGATTCGACCTGCCGCACGCGCTCCTTCAAAACCGGGAAACGCCGCCCCACAAGGCGCCCCAACCTGCGCGCGCCTCACGCCGGGCGCGCGGAGTTGGCCTGCTCCATCTTCTTGCGCCGGCGCTCTTCGGCGTGCCGCCGCTTGTCGGCGCGCCGGATGCGGAAGGCGGTGAAGATGTTCACAAATTCGCGCTTGTAGCAGACCCGGCAGCGGACGGGATACTCAAAGAAGATCAGCTCGGCGAAGTCCGGCACGCGCAGGCGCGAAACGCGGAATTTGGTTGACCCGCAAAGCTTGCATTCCATCGTAAAGCTCCTCGAGCGTTCGCTCCGTCCGCGATGGGACAATCGACGATGGGGGAATCTCAAGCTCGCACTGAAATTGCAGGCGTTTCCTTCACGGTAGCACAAACGCCGTGGCGAAATCGACGGCTTCCGACCCTGGGCTCAACGCCGCGCGGGCAGGCGCAGCCCGTGCGCGCCACAACTGGTTGCAGAAATGGTGTTTGGAAAGGGCACGACTTCAGAGCTTGCTGAAAAAGGGTATGGAGGAGTCTTGTATCAGGGCATGGCTTCAGCCGTGCCGCAAAAGGTGCGCAAAATCAACGCGCGGCTTTTGCCCCTGCGGGGCGTTTTCTCGTCGCCATGGGCCATGGATGCAACCAGTTCTAGGCAAAAAGCGGAAACCGGATGGAACTAATGGCTGCCCGGAAAGAGCGATCCCGAAGGCGCGCGCAGCCCGGCGATGCGCACCTGCCGCCGGTGCGGTTGGGGGGCCTGCGCGGCCAGCAGTCCGGCGATCTCTTTGAGCTCGGCACGCGCGTGCCCGATGGCCGCCACGATGCGGTCGCGGCGTTTGCCCGCTTCGCCGTTCGCCAGCGGCAGGCTGGCCTGCGGGCTCTGGCTGCGATGCCCCTGCTCGAGCGCCTGCCGCGCGCCCACCAGCGTGTATCCCTCGCCGTGCACCAGGCGCTTGATCTCGAGCGCCATCTCCACGTCGCGCCGGCGGTAGAGCCGTTGCCCGGTTCCGCTTTTGTTCGGCTTCAGTTGCGGGAACTGCGTCTCCCAGAAGCGCAGCACATAGGTTTCGAGGCCGCAGATCCTGGCCACGTCGCCAATCTTGAAGTAGAGACGATCGGGGATCGAAGGTGTTTCCGGAATGCGTTTCCGGCTCAGCTGGGCTGCCATAAGACAAGGCGAGTGAGAGGCCCGTTGCGAAGGATGCCTCGCTCTGGAGCGAGTATAGGCCACAACCTGCGCCCCGAGGCGACTAAAAATCGCGCCCCGGACTCACCAAAGTGAATGGTCCCTGTGCCCTTCGTGACCCCTTCGCATCGCGCTCGGCCTCAGGCCCCAGGCAGGCGCGCTCGAGCGCGCGGGCGCAAACCGGCTAATCCTTCTTGAGCACCACGGCGCCTTTTTCATCCTCGAAAATCGAGGATTCGAGCCGGCGGAAATCCTCGGCCTTGGCCGGCGGAATCTCCACGTCCTTGACCACGTACTCGCGCTCATAGTGCAGCACGTTGCCCTTGGCGGTTACCGTCGAGTGATAACTGGCAAAGCCAACGTCCACGTTCACCGGATCGGGCGCCCCGTCCACGGCGTAGCCGGCGGGCAGGGCGATGTCGAAGCTGTCGCGCCAGCAGCCGGGGTGTCCGATCTCGATGGGGAAATGCCGCGCCTTGCTCTCCATCACGTCCGGCACCTCGCGGCCGTCGCTGCCCAGGACGCGGGGCCGCAGGAGCAAGAGCGGTCCGGCCGAGTGCGCGTAGCCGGCCGCACTCAGGTGCATCTCCAGGCGGATGGGCTGATCCAGCTTCTCCGTCTGCTCGAACTCGAATCCTTTGAAGGTGACGCCGGGCAGGTCCGCGCTCAGCCCCCTCTCCAGCCTCTCGCGCACATCGTTCTGGCTGTTGTCTTTGAGCATCCCGCGTTCGCGCGCCGCATCCACGCCGGTAAACACATCGGTGACGTCGCCGGAAAAGCTGCCGTCGGCCGCCAGCACAAAATTGCCCGTCCGGCTCAGCCCGCCGGAGTCGGGAGCAAGCACCGGCATCTGGATCACCTGGCTGTCGGCGCCGTCGGCCAGATTGCCGTAAGCGCCCTGCAACTCGCCGCGGATCAGCCCCACCGGCGTCTCTTCGTCGGTGGGATCGAAGATCAGCAGCGTCTTGCCGCCGGCGGCCTTCACCCGCGCCATCAGCCGG
The DNA here is from genome assembly GCA_030040175.1 of Acidobacteriaceae bacterium. Taxonomy (GTDB): domain Bacteria; phylum Acidobacteriota; class Terriglobia; order Terriglobales; family Acidobacteriaceae; genus Telmatobacter. Next base: position 12,792 of record JASHUF010000017.1, on the reverse strand, counting down.
GCATCGTTCTCCCCCTCCGGCAGCTCGATTGCAGCGATCATGTGGTTGCCCGTCAGCGAGGGCTCTTCGGGATCGATCACTCCGCGCTCGCTGTCGACATGCAGATAGTAGGCGCGCACGCCGATTGCCTGGAGCATGGCGATCAGCAGCGTGGTCTTGTCCTTGCAGTCGCCGTAACCGTTGCGGAAGATGTCGCCGGCAAAGTGCGCCTGCCATCCGCCGATGCCCTTCTCCACAATGAAGTAGCGCACGTTCTTCTGGATGTAAGCGGTGATGCGGCTCAGCTTGGTGTAAAAGTCCGGCGCGCCCGCCGCCAGCGCCTGCGCCTTGGCCACGATCTCCGGGGTGGGATCGGTGCGGTGCGCCTCGAGCTGGTCCTGCCACAGGCCGAGAGCCCGCCACTGGTTGTCCACGCCGTTCACCGCCGCATCGCCCCATTTCACGCTCATGCGCGCCGCCAGCGCATCCCACGCCGGCGTAGCGTGCAGGTTCTCGAGATCGAGCGCAGGCATGCCTTTGATCTCCCACCGCATCTGGTTGGCGCCGGCTTCCTCCTCCTTCACCGGCGTGTAATGGCTCCACGACTGCGCAAAGTGGCCGCCCGGCGGCAGGTCGAGCTCCAGGGCCTCGTCCACCACCGGAATCGGCAGCTGAATCTGCCAGTCCTCCTCGTCCATGTACGGCGCCAGGCGCTTCTCCGTCTCGCAGGCTACCACCGCGCCGGGATCGCCGGCCGGCGGGTTCAGCGCGCGGATGCGATCCGTCATCTGCAGCTCCGGCGCGTCGTAGGCTCCCCTGTCCTCAAAGTCGGAGTCTTTGGCCTGGAACTGCTGGCCATCCGCGGTGATGGTCCAGGCGTGGAAGTAGTCGAGCTTTTCGTCCACGTCGTAATCTACGGCGCAATGGCCCCACTCCCGCCCCTGCGGCTTGAGGATGCGCGTGGCGAACCGCTCCCTTTCGACCGCGTGGTTCTGGCCGTCCACCGTGATGACGTACTCGTCGAAGAGCAGCACGGCCGAGGCGTCGCCGGAGTCGGCCGGCGTGGCGGTCTTCGCCGCCGCCAGCGCCCAGTCCGGAGCCGGCTGGTTCCTGGCCCAGGCGGAATTCGCAGTCCACGCCGCAAGCCAGGCGCCGGCACAGCAAATCAAAGCGGTCTTGCGGAGCCAAGGTGTGCGCATGAACATGATCAGTTCCCCTTGGCCGTCTCAGCCGACGAGAGCACCAGCTGCTCCTGGTTGGCCGCGGCCATTTTCTGATAAAACCCGCGCAGATCCTGGTACTGGTCCGGCGTGGCCTGGTCGAAGCCCCGCGCCACGGAGTCGGAAATCATCAGTTTTCCCGCGCTCGACTGGCTCTTGATCAGATACACGGCGTGCCCCGCCCAGACAATCTTGTTATCCGCCGGCGCGCCCTCCACGGTCATCCCTGCGGGCAGGTCATACGTCACCACGTCGGTCACGCGCTCGGCATAGTGCATGTCCACGGCCTCCAGCCGCTTCTCCTGGTTCACAAAGGGAACCCGGCCGCGGGTATCGAAGAAGAACGCGGGCAGCAGCAACCGCCTGGCCATGCTGGTGCCCAGCGAGCCCTTGACATTGACCATGGCGATCAGATTCATATCGGGCTGGTCCATCCCCAGGAAGTGGTCCAGGTGCGCTTCCACCCCATCCGGAACCAGGCTCTCAAGCTCGCGGTCGAACTGCTTTTTCACCTCGGTCATGTCGTTTTCCAGCGCCATCTGCCGCCAGTGCAGAGCCACCTGGCCCACCATCACGATGCTGCAGGATCCGGTGATTCCGCCGTGCTCGTCCAGCACCAGGTCGGCGACGCGGGTGGTGGTGTTGTCCGGGTACGGCAGCGAGGGCGTGGCTGTAAGTCCCAGCCCCTGCGCGCCCTCGCGGACGCCGCGTACGCCCGCGTGCCTCCAGTCCAGGGTGCCGAAGGGGCACATCTTCTCCCCGGGGTCGAGCGGCATTTCCTTGCCGCCAATGACGGCGATCACCAGCGTCTCAGTGAGCTGGTCGAAGTCCATGTAGCTGGGGTCGAATTCACGCTCGCTGCGGTCGACCACTTTCGCCGCGTAGGCGGTGAGTCCCGCGGCGCGCAGCATGGCCAGGTAGAGCAGCGCAATGTCGTCGCTCGCTCCGCTCTTCTGCGACCACGTGTCTTCGGCCCGCTTGGCCTCCTTGATCCTCAACTGCTTCATCTCCGATTGGCTCCGGGCGCGCGAGAAATCGGTGTTATCCAGCGCCTGCACCGCGGCGTAGAGCTTCTTGGCTTTGTCCAGATCGCTGTCCGTGGGCGCAATCAGCCCGTTCACGGCGTTGCGGATCGAGTCGGTGGGCTCGGCAAAGTGATCCACGTCCTTTTGCCAGTATTTGGCTTCGCTCAGCCAGAACTCGGTGGTGTTGCCGGCCGCCTTATAGTAGAAGAACACCTTATAGAGGTAGCTCTCGATGGGCGGCATCCACTCCTCGTCCGGAATGGCGGGCACGTCGGTCACGTCCACGGTGTAATGCCCGCCGATGTCGGTCTTCATGTCCACGCCCGGCGGCAGCCGCTTCCACCAGATCAGGGTGTTCACCGCGCGCCCGCGCTCGTCGGTCAAAAACATGCTTGTCTCCTGGGCCGCGGCGCCGGGCATGAACGCCTTGAAGGGCGTGAACGAGTAGTGCGCTTTGTGCACGAAATACCGCTTCTGGATCTCCCACATCGGCGACGAGAAATGATTGTCGTCATAACGGATCTCGTAGCGGTACTCGAGAATGCTGCCCACCTCCACATCGGGCAGCGTGAATACCTTGCGCTTGAGCTCGAGCGTGCCCGTCTTTTCGCTCAGCAGATCCTCCGGCTTGCCCGTGAGCGGGTGGACCGATCCGTCAGGATCGATGGTGCGTCCGGCAATGTCGGAGATCTTCCAGTCCCGGCTCAGGTAGGGCAGCTCCACCGTGGCCAGTGCCTTGCCCTTTTCCGTGAGCACCTTGATGCGCGCGTAGATGCTCTGGTAGTGCATGGGGTCGTTGTCCGTCTCCTCGTAGTCGAGATAGACCGCATCCTCGTCCGGAGCCTTGGGGTCGGAGGTCATTTTCAGTTCATCCGCGGTGGGCGTCTGGAACTGCTGCGCCCAGGCGAACGGCGGAATGACCGCCAGGGCGATGCTTGCCGCAAACTTCAGAGTGCGCTCGATTCTCATGATTTTTCCTTTTTCCCCGTGAGCCGCGCTGCATGCGAGGTGCCGATCGCACAAAGGGCCGGACTCGACGCGATTGCTTGCCCCTACCGGATTTGCGCGGCTTCCGCGGGAGCGCCGGCGCGCGCCCGCACCGGCGTCAGTTGGCTCTGGCTGCCGCTGGATCCCTCAGCACGATGAGGGGCGCAGCGCAGGTTCTTGCGTGGGGCGGGTTCCGGTCGATTTTCATGAAAATCGGAGATTCCGCATCGGCGCCCGGGGCCTCGGGGCCGCCCGTCGTCTTCAGTTCATCCGCGCTGGGAGCCTGGAATTGCCGGGCCGTTGCAGCAGAAAAGAGGAAATACGCCGGCAGAGCTGTGCTGCCCGGGAAGACAGGAATCCGCATAAAGAGCCCTTGGGGGAGCGAGGCTAGTCTAACCCGGATTCATGCCGGCGCATTTGAATTTTTTCGCTTTGCCGCGCGGCCGCCCAGCCGGAGGTAACCGCGGCCCGCTTTGGTCCCGGCGTCATCGCCGCGGCGACCAGCCGCCATCGATGAGCCCGGGCAGCGGCGCTCCTTCTCCGGCGCCGCGTCTACCCGCGCGGCCTTCGAGCAGCGCGCACACCAGCGCCAGGGGCAGCCCCATCACATTGAAGTAGCAGCCATCGATGCGCGGAATCCAGCGCGCCGCCCCGCCCTGCACCGCATAGGCGCCGGCCTTGTCCATGGGCTCGCCCGTGGCCACGTAGGCCGCGATCTCCTCCTCCGACAGGGTGAGAAATTTGACCGCCGTCACCTCGGCCGCCACTTCGGTTCCCGCCGCCGTTGCCAGCGCCACGCCGGTGATCACGCGATGGCTGCGGCCGGAAAGCATGCGCAGCATGCGCACCGCATCGGCCGCGTCGGCGGGCTTTGAAAAAATCTGGCCGTCGAGCGTGACGGTCGTATCCGCGCCCAGCACGGCGAGCTGGTCCTTGTCCGTCTCCCCGCTCCCGCGCGCCGGTACGCCCGCTTTCGATTCGCCCGCCAGTTCACGATAGACGGCCTCGGCCTTCTCGCGCGCCAGGCGCGTCACGTAGGCCACCGGCCCCTCGCCCGCCTGCGGAGCTTCCGCAATGTGCGCGGGATGCACTTCGAAGCGCACCCCCGCCTGCGTGAGCAGCTCCCGCCGCCGCGGCGATTGCGAGGCCAAGACTAGCATAGGGAGATTATGGCAGGCGGGCGTCGGCGGGAAAGGCGCCTCAGCCTCTCCGCGCCCATTTAAACTGGGAACGGCCCCCGCGCGCAACGCTTCCTACGTCGCGCGGCCCCGACACCCATGCACTTTCCATTTTCAGAAATCGAAGTCGTCTGGACGCTCACTTTTGCCGCCCTGCTGGTGCTTCTGGTGGTCCTGCTGGGGCGCGACCGCGTCCGCCGCTATCCCTTCTTTACCGCCAGCGTGGTGTTGACCGCGCTGGAGATGCTGATGCGCCGCCTGCTCGCCCTGAAGCTCGCCCCGCTTACGGCTGCCCAGCTCTTTTTCGCGCTCGGCGATGCCGGCGTGCTCATCACCCTGCTGGTGGTCATCGAGCTTGGCCGCCGCGCCTTCGCCGGCGCCTCGCGCCCCGCGTGGCTCGTGGGTGCGGCCGTGGTGCTCGCCGCCTCCGGCGCCGCGGTCGCCTGGTGGGGACCGTGGCCCGCGCGCCAGACTCTCGAAGCCCACTCCCTCATTGCGCATCTGCACCTGATGCAGCTGTTCGCCGAAAAAGGCGACCTCTTCAACAACCTGGCCTTCCTTGCGCTCACCCTCATCGCCGTTTTCACCGGCCGGCGCTTCCATGCCGGCTGGCGGAGCCACGCCCGCCAGCTTCTGCTGGGCTTCTCCGTCGCCGCGCTGGTGCAGGTGGCCCTGCGCCTGGCGTGGCAAAGGCTTTCGAGCGCGCCCCAGCCTCACACCCAGGCCGAGTTCGATCACCGCATCGCCCTGCAGTCCCGGCTCCTGGATGCAAACAGCCTGGTTTATCTGGCCGTTCTCATCGGCTGGATCGCCAGCCTCTGGTTCGATGATCCCGGTTACGCGCAAGCCGTGAATCCTGCGTCGCCGGAAGACGCTCTTCCTGCCAAGTCCGGCGCACTGAATTCCGGCTTCGCCGAAAAAGCCGACCCCATCGCCGCGGCCCTCCAGCGCGCCCTGGGGGCCGACGCCGGACCGGCCGCGAAACTCGATGCGGGCAAGCCCCCCTCCGCGCGCTGATCTCCGGCCTCTGAACCCCGATGTCGGTTACAAGTGGCAGCTCGCCATCCCGCGCTTCTCGAGATATTTCTGGTGATACTCCTCCGCGCGCCAGAAGGTCGCGGCCGGCGCCACCTGGGTCACGATCCGCCGCGGCTTGTAGACACCCGCCGCACTCAGCTCCTCGATCTTCGCTCGCGCCGCGCGCTCCTGCTCCGGCGAGTGGGTGAAGATCACCGAGCGGTACTGCGTGCCCCAGTCCGGGCCCTGGCGGTTCATCGTGGTCGGGTCGTGCAGCTTGAAAAACGCATCGAGCAGCGCCGCGTAGCTCACGCGCTCCGGATCGAAGTCGAGCTCCACCACTTCCGCGTGCCCGGTCTGGTCCGTGCACACGTCTTGGTACGAGGGATCGTCCAGGGTTCCGCCTTCGTAGCCCGCGGCCGTCGCCGTCACCCCCGGAATGGCGGCCAGCCTGGCCTCCACGCCCCAGAAACATCCTGCTCCAAATGTTGCCTTCTCTGTGCTCATGCTCTTAAGGATGCGCCAGGGGTGCACCGGAAAACAAGAGTGAGGAAAGGCGGAGCAGGGACTGGGGAACTAGAGCATTTTCGGAATACACGTCGACTTCTTGAGGGCGATGAAAGGTGGCTTTTTTTCCACCCCAGCGACCAAGACCTGTCGCTGGGGGCCCCGGGCTTGAGGAAAAAGCCGCTTGGGAGTGTGCTTCCGGTCTACAGCAATTCCGAAAATGCTCTAGAGCCGGTTGCATCAATGGCTTTGTAAAAGGGCCCGGCTTGAGCCGGGCCGCAAGGGCCGCATAACTGTTGGGGCTTTAGCCCCTGCGGGACGTTACCCGGCAGTCTCAGGCCATTGATGCAACCAACTCTAGGAAACCGCCGCCTTCGGGTCCGCTCCGCGCCCGGCGAGCAGCACCGTCGCCGCAAACAGCAGCGTGTCGAACCAGTAGTTGAGCCCCTCCACCGGTGCGGTTCGGAACTCCACGCCAAGAATCGCGCCATAGAAGAACAGCACCAGCAGCAGAAGCACCGCCCCTGCGCCCGCCGCCGACCGGCGCACCGCGCGTGGAATGAGCAATCCAATGCCGCCGGCGAGCAGCACGAGGCCCACCAAGTACGCGATCACCACCGGCACGGGCATCCACGCGGGCGTCAGCTTTTCGAGGGGCACGCCGGGGACATGCCGCGGATGGAGGAAGTGCTCGACGGCGTAGACAATCATCACCAGAGCGACGATGGTGCGCCCCACGCGCATGAGCGCCGCGCCCGCCCCGTCCCCGCGCGGCCGCACGCTTCCCGAGAGCACCATGGCCCCGCCGGCAAACGACGTCTCGCGCAGGGTGAGAATCCAGAAGATGCGATCATGCAGGCCGGCTGACAGGTTGGGTAGGTCGATGGTGGCCACGATGATGAGAAACAGCAGCGCGAGCAGGGCCGCCGACCAGCGCACGCACCGCCAGGCGATGAAGCTCACGCCCGCGGACACAAGCGCCGCACCCACAAAGTAGACCCAGAACATGGGCGCCGGCAGCCACTTCGGCACCAGCCCTGCAAGATCGCGCGGAACCGTCAAGTGTTCCATGGAGAAGACCGCGAGCGGAGCGGCCTCGAAAACCGGAGCGAGCGCCATCAGCTTGTCCGCGCCGGACGCCGCGCGCAGCCGCGGCCGCGCAAGAACAAAACCCGCAACCAGCACCGCCACGCCCGCCGCCGTCATCGCGCCCACTTCAAGCGTCACGCCCGTCTCCCGGAAGCTGCATGCGGACTTAAAGGGCAACAGAATACCACGCAGTCAGCGCCCCGTTCCGGGCGAGCAGGAGCAGCGTCAGTAGCCGAGGTCCTTCTGGACGACGTTCTGGAGCGGCTCGTTGCGGATGAAGCGCTCGTACTGGGCAAGGAAGAAGCGCATGGCGTCGCGCAGCCAAGTCTTGGTGTGGTCGGCGCAGTGCGGCGAGATGAGCACGTTTTCGTAGCCCCAGATGGGATCGTCGTGCGCGATGGGCTCCTGCTCGAAGACATCGAGGCCCGCGCCGCGAATCGTCTTCGCGTCGAGCGCGCGCAGCAGCGCTGCCTGGTCGACTACCGGGCCGCGGCCCACATTGATGAGCACGGCGCTCGGCTTCATGGCGGCGAAGGCTGCGCCGGAGATCATGTGGTGCGTCTCCGCGGTGAGCGGTGCACAGCAAACCACATAGTCGCAGGCGGCGAGCATCGCGGAGAGTTCCTCGGGCCGGAAGAATCTTTCGATCAAAGGATCGCGATTGGCGGGCGCACGGCGCTTGAGCGCGAGCACGCGCATCCCCATTGCGTGCGCGCGCGTGGCCACGGCGCGGCCGATGTCGCCGTAGCCGACGATGCCCACGGTCTGGCCCGCGATCGCCTCCACGTCAAACTGCTCCCAGCGGCGCGCGCGCTGGTTGTGGCGCATGCGGGCAAGATCTTTGGCGAAGAAGAGAATCGCGGTGAGCGCGAACTCGCCCAGCGAGGCGCTGAAGACGCCGGTTCCATTGGTGAGGAAAACGGGGCTCTGGACCAGCTCGGGGAAAAGCACTTTGTCGAGGCCGGCCGAGCGGGAGTGCACCCAGCGGACGCGGGGACTGGCGAGGAAGACCTGGCGCAGCAGATCGCGCGAGCCGGCCCAGTCGAGAAGGACTTCGGCTTCGTGCACGGCATCACCGAACTCCACGAACGTCTTGCCGGCAACATGAGGGATGGATACGAGGAGCGCAAGTTCGGGGTCCAGCTGCGCGGCCAGCACCAGCACGAGGGGTTGCTTGCTCATCTCAGGGCTCACCTCTTTTTCATCTCCGGAGAACGCCGCCGTCCGAGGTTAAGGTTGTCAATGAGGCCGTTGGGGTCCTGCACGTAGCGGCGCGGAACGTGCGGCCCGTCTTTGACTACCACGCAGCCGCGCGCGGCGAGGCAGCGCGTGGCCTCGCCGGCATCGGCAACCGTGACCTCGAAGACGGGTCCGAGGGGCGGGCCTTTCTCAAGGTACAGATTGATGTGCGGGCCGGCGAGCTCGAGCATAGGCACGCGCGCGGTGATGGTGAACCCGGGCAGCTCGACATAGATGGCCGCGGCGGCTTCCGGATCGGGCGATGGAAACAGGATGTCCGTGCCGAAGGTGTTGGCCATGCGTACCTCGTGGTGCGTGCCGTGAGATTGGGTTGCCGTTGCGCGGCGAGCGGGGTGGGCGCGCGGGTTTACGCCTAACTGCGCTCGCGGCCGGGGCGGGGCGGGTTGCGTGTTGCCTTGCCGCGGTGGAAGCCGGCTTTTGCTCCGCGAGCAGGGGATGCAGGCGAAGATTGATACCGGGCGGGGCGCGGAGGGTTTTCTTCCCGTGCGCCGGGATCCCCGTGGCGCCTGGCGCGATTGGGTTCATAGCCTGTTTTTCCGAAGTGCTTTTGGTCGCCGCGATGAGGGCCGTAGCGATCCGGGGCGAATGGGCCGGATTCGCCGCGCCGGGAGGCGGAGCGATCGGATTCGTTGCGTTTTGGCCCGGTGCGATCCGGGCGGCGGCCGGGCCAATCGTTTGGGGCAGCCGCCGAGCCGCGGCGGTCGAAGGCGTTGCGTGGCGCTCCAAAGCGCGGCCCCGGGCGGCGGGCAAAGCCGCGATCCGCGTTCCTTTCCTTGTTCCGGTCGAAGTTGGAAGGGAAATTGTCATTGCGGCCGCGTTTGGTGTCGCGTTGCCAGTCGCCGCGCTCGCGATTGTCCGGGCGCCGATCGAAATGTGGATCAAAACGCGGATTTGCACGCGGCCCGCGGCCGGAGTCAAATTTTCGGAATCGGTTCTCGCCGCGCTCGCGCGAGTTGAAAGACCGCGGCGGGGTGGAATGAGCTGAAGCGGATGGGCCTGGGCGGTTGCGCTCTTCGCGGCGCGGGGAAAAACGTTGGGGTTTCCCGGGCGTGCGCCGGCCGGACCTTTGCGGATTGCGCGGCTCGAAGGAACGGCCCGATCGTTCGTCGCGAGGAGAATCGAAGCCGTGCGGCTTTGCGAGCGGATGCCCTTTGCCTTCGGCGGCGCGGCGGAGCTGAGCCAGTTCTTCCGGCGTGAGCTCGCGCAATTGGCCGGGTTCGATGTCGAGGACGAGGGGGCCGTAGCCGACGCGGCGAATCTTTTCGACGAAGTGGCCGATGGATTGAAACATTTTGCGCAGCTCGCGATTGCGGCCTTCGATGAGGACGACTTCGAACCAGGGATTTTCTGCGCGCGCCTGCGGGCCCCTGGGCGGCGGCCCGGACCGCGCGGAGCCGGGTTTTGCTCCGCGACGCAGCTCGCGGATGCCGGCAGGTGCGGTCTGCGCCTGCCCGGAACCGGGGCGTCCGCGTTCAATCGGGACGCCGGAGCGGAGGCGATCGAGTTCTTCTTCCGTGGGGCGGCCGGCGACTTTGACGAGATAGGTCTTTTCCACGCCCGAGGCGGCGCGCGTGAGCCGGTCGGCAAGCTCGCCGTCGTTCGTCACCAGCAGCAGCCCTTCGCTGTCGTAGTCGAGGCGGCCGACGGGATAAAGGCGTTCGCGCATCCTGGAGAAGAACTGCATCACGGTCGGTCTCCCTTCGGGATCGCTCACCGTGGTGACGAAGCCGCGGGGCTTGTTGAGCATGAAGGTGCGATGGCGCTCGGCGGCGGGGATGCGTTTGCCGTCGACGCGGATGTGATCGCGCGCGGGGTCGGCCTTGGCGCCGAGCTGCGTGACCACCTGGCCGTTGACCATAACGCGGCCGGCGAGGATCATCTCCTCGGCCTGGCGGCGGCTGGCGACGCCGGCGTGCGAAAGAATCTTCTGCAGACGGTCAAGCTTGGCAGGTTCCCTTTCCTGCGCGCGCGGCCCCTCAGGATGCGGCGCCGCGGGTGCGGGCGATGTTTCACTCTCCGGCTCGGCCGCGACCGCGGGCGCGGTGTTCTCGGGGGCGATTGCGAGCGTACCCTCGAGCGCATCTTCGGTGGTATCTGCGCGGTAGGCGGCCATCTCGGCGAAGGACTCGGGTTCGTCGCCGTGCATGTAGCAGCGGCCTTCGCCATCGCTCAGGTCGCCGATGGGATCGTCCACCGGGACAGGAAATTCCAGGGCCGGCTCGAGGATTGCGGCGGCCTTTTTCACTGCTCGGGATTTGGCCTTCGCAGTTTTCGCGGGCCCGGCGGCCTTGCCGGGTTTTGCGGTCTTCGCCGGAGACGACCCGGCTTTGGTCTTGGCCGGTGCGGCTTTCGATTTTGCGGCCGGTTTCTTGCTCCCGACGAGGGGTTTTGGAGCGCGAGGCTTTTTAGCTGCGGACGCGGGCGCAGTTTTTCTGGTCGCGGAGCGGGTGCCGGTGCCTGCGGATTTTTTTGTCATGGCAAAGCCTCGGGTTGCCTTGCGCTGCAGCTCGACGAGCGGCAGGCTAGTGCATGTATCCCTTGGGGGGAGCCGGCTCGCCGGCAGAGCCGGATTCGCCGCCGGATCCGCTTTCGACAGGCTGGGCGAGCTCGAGCGAGAGATCGGAGGCGATGGCTTCCGGCGTGTCTTCCGGCGCACCGGGCTCGCCGTCCGCGGAGCCGTCAGAAAAGTTGTCCGCGGCCTCGGCCTCTTCGAGCTCGACCGCCATCTTTTCGAATTCCTCCATGGATGGCAGTTCGGAGACGTCCTTGAGGCCGAAGCGCAGCAGGAATTCCTTGGTGGTTTTGTAGAGAATGGGGCGGCCGATGACCTGCTTGCGGCCGGCCGTGGCGATGAGCTTGCGCGCCAGCAGCGAGCCGAAGACGCCGGAGGAATCGACGCCGCGGATTTCATTGACTTCGGGCGCGGTGACCGGCTGCTTGTAGGCAATGACGGCGAGAGTTTCGAGTGCGGGCAGCGAGAGCTTGAGCGCGGGCTTGAGGCTCTTGACGAAGGCGCGCACGGCGTCGTGGCAGGCGGGCTTGGTGGCCATGCGGTAGCCGCCGGCGATCTCGCGGATCTCAATGCCGCGGCCGTCGGAGGCATAGGACTGGATGAGCTCGTCGAGGAGCTGGCCGAGGATGACGCGGACTTCGCGGTCGCGCTGGTGGGCTTCGCGCCTGGCTTCGGCTTCGGGGCTGGCGGGCGCAGCGGATTCGGCGTCGAGATCGGCATCCGGATCGGTGTTTGCGACCGATTCGACCGGGGTATGGGCTCGAGTCTCGATGAAAATCGCGAACGAGCCTTCGGCTTCTCCCGGCTGCACCGAGCATCCCTCCTGCGCCGCTTCGGGTTCGATGCCCTCGAGAAGAGGCGCGGACTCTGCAGCTTCCGCGGAGATGCCGGCGGCGCGAACGGCTTCCTGCCCGGCCTTCCAGGCAAGCGCCTCCTCGGCGAAGAGCGCGGCAAGCTGGGCGAGCGTGACCGGCTCCTCCGCGGCGTAGATGACGGCTTCCAGTTTGGCTTTCAGGTCCATTGGTTCAGGGCGGTCGAGAGCCTTCGCGAGGAAGACACTTCTGTATGGTACCGGATGTGGGGAGCGGACGGCAGGAGGCGCTCAAACGGGAAAAACCGCCGCCGGTTGCGCGGCCGGGACACGCACGCCGGCGTCCCTACTCCGAAACAGCACCGGGGGCGGGCTCGTCGTCGCTCTCGCCTTCGACGGAGATGCGCAGGGACTTCAAGAAACTGAGGTCGTTCGGGGTAAAGGGAGCGGACTCGCCGGTGGACTCGGCGGAAGATTCAGAGGATTCGCTGGACTTGGCGCCCACCTCGTTGAGGCCGATGGTGGCTTCGAGCATGAGCAGGACGTCGAAGCCGTGTTTGCGGATGTCCTGGACCACGCCGGCGATCTGCTCGCTCTCGATCACCGACTCGTGGATGGCTTCCCCCAATTGCTGAATCAATTCTTTAAGGCGCGAAGTCAATGGGTACCTCCAGGAGCAGCGGCGAGCCGAAAATGCGGAATCCGTGGCGCGATCTCTCTACCTTACTTCGAAGCCCGGCCGGGAGCAACCGGATTCGGGAAGGTGTGAGCGCGCGAGATCGGGAGCGAATCGCTGCTACCATCCTATATTGGATGAGACCGCAGATCATTGGGCGCACTCTCGGGATCGGGCTTCGCGTGGCGGGGCGGATCGCCGGGCAACGGCTGAGAGCCCAGGCGCCGGTGCAGACGGCACAGACGCTTGCAGGCGCTCAAGTTGCGGCACCGGCGGCAGGTCTGAAGCGGACCGTGCGCGAGGGGGTGGGCGGATTGTTCAAGCCCATCCGGCGCGCCGGAGGCATCCTGTGGCTGGAGATTACGGGCGCGTTCTTCCTGCTGCCGGCCCTGGTGTTTGCACCAACTTTGTGGCGCGCGCGGATGAGCTGGCTGCACGGGCCCGATCACCGCAGCTTCTGGGCCGCGGCGGTGGTGGTGCCGCTGTTTCTTTACCTCGGCGTGAGCTCGTTCTGGCGCGCGCGGCGGAAGT
>JASHUF010000149.1 GCA_030040175.1 Acidobacteriaceae bacterium | reverse complement strand
AAAGCGCAAGAATGCCCGCCTCCAGCCGGTCGCGCAGTGCGGCGACGCGGGCAACTGTCCCGTCGTCGAGGCAGGCCATAGCCAGCTCCGCGGCCTTGCCCAGACCCACAATGCCGGGCACATTCTCAGTGCCCGCGCGCTGCCGCCGTTCATGGCTTCCGCCCACCACCTGCGGCTCGAGCGGCGTTCCCCGGCGCACGTACAGCGCGCCCACGCCTTTGGGCCCATGCATCTTGTGCGCGCTGATCGAAAGCAGTTGGCAGCCGAAGCGCCGCACATCGAAGGCCACCTTGCCCGCGCCCTGCACCGCATCGATGTGGAAGAAGACTCCGGTCTCGGCGGCAATCTTTCCCATCTCTTCCACCGGCTGCAGCACGCCCGTTTCATTGTTGGCCAGCATCACGCTGATCAGCCGCGTATTCGGCCGGATCGCCTCGCGGATGGCTGCCGGATCGATGAGCCCGTTCGCGAGCGGCGGCACGAAGGTGACCTCCGCGCCCCGCTCTTCGAGGCGCTCGGCCGCGCGCAGGACCGCGGAGTGCTCGATCGCCGTGGTGATCAGGTGGTCGCCGGGGCGAACCAGCCCGAAGAGCGCGGTGTTGTCTCCCTCGGTGCCGCCGGAGTTGAAAACCACCTCCGACTCGCGGCAGTAGAAGAACTCCGCCAGCGCCTCGCGCGCGCGGTCGACCGCCGTTCGCGCCCGCTGCCCCTGGCGATGAATGGACGAGGCATTGCCGAAATCCTCCATCCAGAAGGGGCGCATGGCCTCCATCACCTCGGGAAGCAGAGGCGTTGTTGCGTTGGCGTCCATGTATGCGCGATGCATGGCAAGGCTCTCCCTTAAATTGTACGGGGAATCGGATTTTCGCGCGACCTCGCGGCTCTGCGCGACCACTGCCCCCGCAGCCGGTTAGAATTCTCAAAGACACAGGCCCGACCACTGGATTGGCCGCCATGACCGAATTCGTTGGCGAAGACGCGACAGATAGCCCGCAGAGCACTTTGCGCACGCTCATCCTCGGCGCGGGCGGCCAGTTGGGCCGCGAACTTTACCGCGTCTTCAAAGGATTCGGCAGCGTCCTCGGCGCCGACCGCAGCCTCGTCGACCTGGCGCAGCCCGAGCAGCTTCGCACCTACGTGCGCCGCGTGCAGCCGGACGTGATCCTGAACGCGGCCGCCTACACGGCCGTCGACCGCGCCGAGACCGAGAAGCAGCTTGCCCGCGCCGTGAATGCCGAGGCCCCGCGCGTCCTGGCCGAGGAGGCGCGCAGACGGAATGCCCTGCTGGTCCACTACTCCACCGATTATGTCTTCGACGGCAGCAAGGCGGAGCCGTGGGTGGAGACCGATCCAACGAGGCCGCTCAATTCCTATGGCCTGTCAAAGCTTGCGGGCGAGCAGGCAATACAAAGCGTCGGCGGCGAATTTCTCATCTTCCGCACCAGCTGGGTCTACGGGCCGCACGGCCACAACTTCCTGCTCACCATGCTGCGCATGGCGCGGGAGCGCGACAAGCTCTCCATTGTGGACGACCAGGTGGGCGCGCCGACGACCACCATGGGCCTGGCGCGCGCCACGCAGATGATCGTGGGCGGCGTTCTCACCGGCCGATTCGGCGACGCGCAGGAGTGGGCGGGCCTCTACCACATGACCTGCGGGGGCTCGACCTCCTGGTTCGGATTTGCCGATGCGATCTTTGCGCTGGCCGCTTCCCAGCTCGACATCCAAGCGCCGCAGCTGATCCCCATCGCGACCAAGGACCACCCCACGCCGGCCGCGCGCCCGAGCAACTCCGTCCTTTCCAACGGCAAGCTCGGAGACTGCTTCGGCCTGCAGCTCGGCTCGTGGGAGACCGGGCTGGACGAAGCGATGGAGATTCTGCGCAACCAGCCGGCGCAAGAGGGAGCAGTCCCGCGCGCATGAGACGAGCAGGCCGAAATTGCTTCCCTCTCGCGCTTTTTCTGCCGCCCTCCGCCGAATCCACGAGGCTGGAGCGGACGCCATTCCTCAGCGGCTTTATTGCGAAACCGCTTTAATCAAGCCGGCACGGCCATCGGGGAGGGGCGACCTGGCGCGAGACCAAGACAGGTCAAAAGGAGCCCGGGAATTGCCGCAGACCCGAAGGAGAAATGCCTCCATCTGGCTCCGGATGCAACCAAGCGGGAGCGATGCTTCGCTCCCGCGCATCGCGCCCGGCCTTTCGGTTGTCGATATGATTGACCGACATTATTGATCAACGGTTACGTAGACGGTGAAGGGCAGAGACATCTGGGTTCCGCTCCCGGTAACCAATTCTTCTCCGTTGATACACGTGGGTCCATTACTGCAAGCCACGGCAAGGCTCCCGGTTGCCTCGGCCGTCACCGTAACCCAGTAGGATCCCGAGGGCGTAACCGCGGCGGTCGATTCCGTACCCAGAATCTTGGTAGTGCACGCGCTGATTCCGGCGAGGGCGCCGCCGCAAGCCAACACGCATAGAACCATGAGAAAATGCTCCCAACCCGCGGCTTTTCTGCGCAACACAATCCCGAACATGCCCAGACCCAACAGGGTTGCGAAGGCAATCGCTCCCCTGTCCTTTTCGAGCTTCGACGACGTGGTTCCGGGAGATACGTTGGTGGTAACGGTCATGATCACCGTGCCCGGCCCAAGGCACCCGTCGATGGCGCTGCAGGGCGTTGTCGTCGAACCGCCGTGATTCCCGGAGCGCCCGTTGATGGTGCCGGGATTGGGACCGACGTCGACGGCGCAATACTGAGGATCGGCCGTTGTGCTGGTGGTGCAGAGCAGTCCTTGAGGATCGCTGGGATCGGGAACGGGATTGTAAGTCAAATTGACGGGTGCATTCGGATCCGCCGGATTGGGCGCCGGATAAGTGAACGTGCAGGTCGCATAAGCGGGCAGGCCCTGGCACTGCAGGTCCAGTGGAAATGCGTAGTTGTTCTCAGAGCCGGTGCGCCCCGCATACCCGTATCCCAGGATCGATGTGATGGTAAGCGCGGTCGACGCCGACGATCCGGCAGAGACACTCACGGAAGCCGGGCTGGCGCCGATCTGCACCATGGGATGGGACAGCGCCCAGAAACTCACGGTCTGGCCGGCCGCGTTCTCATAATTGGGATTGACGCTGACAAGGTCGTTATAGGTTCCGCTATATTGAGGAGTCACGGAATAATACGTCATGATATCGGGAATGGTGTCATTGCTGTTATCGATGCCGACGCACGAGGGGTCAAGATCCGCTTCTCCGACGGTTCCTGTGGTGGTTGACACATTGACAATGGATTTGCTTCCGGCGGCGGAGCCGCAAACGGATTGCCCATTCGCCTGGATGTAGTTCACCGCCCCGAGGTTCCAGCCCGTTTCTTTACCGGCGCTGTAAACGGCCGTGGCCACCATGGGATCGCCGCTCGCTGACGCAATCGTGACCGGATAGGTGTATTCCCAATTTGTCCAGTCTTCGTTGTAGTCTTCCTCGTTGTTCTGACCATCTGCGAGCACAAGATAACCGGGAGGATTGCCCGAGGGCTGGTCGTAGTTATACGAGGTTGTGCAACTGGAAGGCGAGCCTGCGGTGCAGGGGAGCGTATAGACCTCCGGCAGGCCCGAGGCCGTGGCCGCCGGCTGGGTGAGCGTAACCGGCACGGGCGTGGCTACAGCAACCGCCCCGCTGTTGCTGGAGTTCGCGTAGACGTATGTGGTGTCGCCGTTAAACCGGGCCGTGAACGTGTAACTCGCGATGGGCAACGCTATGGGATCGAACGTAGCTGTGCCGCCGTTGAGCGTGGCCGTGAGTTGATACTTGGCAGGCAGCGACGGATCGGTGAGAGGCACGTTATTGCCGTATACCACGGTCAGGGTGACCGTTCCCGTGGGTGCGGGACCGCCGGCCGCATTGGGCGCTACGGTTACAGAAACCGGAACCCCTTCAATGGTGCCTTTGGTGCTCGCCGTCATGGCCGTCGTTGTACCGGCCAGCGCCGGGGCGACGCCGGTGCCGTTGACTCCCACAGGCGAATTACCCACATTGCCCTCGATCAGGACCTGGCCCGTCAGCGTGCCTCCGTCGCCGGGCGCGGGGCTGAAGGTAATGGTCGCCGCACAGGTCGAGTCGATGGGAATCGAGTTTCCGGAACAAGTGTCCGCTGTCTCGGTGAAGTCGGCCTCGGTGTAGCCGGCCACGGAGGGGCTGGGGTCGAAATAGTTGAGCGGGCTGTTGTAGCCGGTCACCTGCAGCGGCACATTGCCGTAGTTCAGCAGGGTGACGGATTGCGTGGCGGACGAGCCGGCGGGCGGCGGGGTGGTCGTGGGGTCTGCGGTCAACGTTCCGAAGTTGAGCGAGGCGCTGGCGCCGGTGAAGTTCACGTCCAGCGCTCCGCCGTCGGCCACATAGATGTTGCCCAGCGAATCGACGGCCACGGAGGCAGGATTGGAAACTCCGCCGGCCACGGTTGTTTCCGAAGCCGGCTTGAGTGTCCCGCTTACATCGGGAATGCGCACCGTCTTCCCGGTCTCGGAAACATAAACGGAGCCCGAAGGATCGACAGCCAGGCCAGTAACGCCGCTCAGACCGGTGAGAATCTGGGTCTGGGTCTCCGACGGCGTTACTTCATACACCGTGCCGCCGTTGGCCACGTAAAGATTGTTTTCAGAGTCTACGGCGATCGTGGACGGCGTGCTGAAGGCGGCGCCGGAAAGAGCGACGGTTTGCGCGTTGAGCATCGCCGGAAGGCCGGCGTTCGTGCCTGCGCTCCAATTCTCAAGCTCGTAGACTTTCTGGTTGTCCAGGTCGGAGACGTACAGGTCGCCAAGGCCATCGGCGGCCAAACGGATATGGGCGCCGAGACCGCTCTGCAGCGTCACCTGGCCCGTCGAGTTCAAGCCGCTGGCGGTCTCCGGCACTTCAAAGACGTTCCCGCTGTCGGCGATGAAGACGTTGCCGGCTCCGTCGACGGCCACGCCCGTCGGGGCTTTCAAATTCTCGCCCACGTCTGCCGGCGTTGCGCCTGCACCCGAGCCTGCGGGATACATCTCCACCGCGCCCAGACCGGAGTCCGCCACGTAGACATTTCCGGCTGCATCCACGGCAATCTGGTCAGGCGACATCAGGCCCCCGCCAATCGTAGACTGCGCTCCAGGCAGAACCTGCACGGCTCCGCCCACGCCGATTCCATTGAGAGGCATAGAGGCGATCCGATTGCCGTTGGCGTCCAGCATGGTCAACAAGGCGGAGACGGCGCCTGTGGTCTGCGGCGAGAAGGTCAAGCTCACCGTGCACGACGCATTCGCGGGATAGGGCAGAGGATTTGTGGGCAGAGAGCCAGCCTGAGCCTGAGTTGTGCAGTTCGCAGCGCTGCTGCTGCTGGCAATGGCGAAATCGGGATTGCTTTTGCCGGCCTCCAGCACCTCGATCGTGACCGGGGAGATGCCCTTGGCGTTATTGAAGCTGAAGATCACCGAGCCCGATGCGGGCGTCGCGGCGCCCACCGCGAGCGAGCTGAATTCCGCTGCATTGAAGGCAACTTCACTGACCCCCGCAACCGATGCGGCACTCGGCTCGAGCAATTGCCCGCTCCCGCTGAATGCGATGGTGCCCTGGGCAGGCAGCGAGGTCAGCAGCAAAGCGGAAGTGCTCGGCGTGAACCCCTGGGGCAGCAAGGAGACCCCGCTCTGCTTGTCGCTGATATAAACATCGCCCTGGCTATCGGCGGCCACGCCGGTCACCGTAGGGCTCGAATCGATGGGCGTCAGGTTCGCATCCGTAGCCAGTCCCGTTTGTCCCGCGGGAATTTCGAATGCACCGGGCAGGGCGCCTGAACCCACTTCGACAAAATAGATATTGCCGGACGGATCCTCGGCAATCGAGATCGCGGGGCCGGCCATGCCGGTGATGACGGAAACCGGCGTCCCTGCCACCGGGGCGCTCCAGGCGCCGGTGACGGGCACGCTGAGAATGCTGTTGCCTGAGGACGAGCTTGTCCCGACCAGGAGACTCGGGGTACCCGTGTTGTTAATCGCAATTCCCAAGGCGTAGGCGCCGGAACCGAGGTTCAGAAAGGTGGGCGCAGAGGTGCCGCAGGCGCTGGCGGAAGTGACCACCGGATTTGCGCCCGATCCGGTAAAGCTCGCCAATTGGCTCCAGTCTGCGTAGGGATACATCAGCACGCAGGAACCGCCCTCGATATACAGATTGTTGCTCGAATCGATGGCGATTCCCGGAGCGATGGCTGGGGCTGTCTTGGAACTGAAGAGGCCGCCGTTGGGAATGAGGGTGACGGCAGC
>JASHUF010000148.1 GCA_030040175.1 Acidobacteriaceae bacterium | reverse complement strand
TGATTGTGCTCTATGTGCTGGCATTCGCCGAGTGGAAAGCGAAGCCCGCACAGGTTGTGTATCCACCGGGTTCACCCGCAGCCTGAGCGGCACGCCGCTCTCGAGGGTGAGCCGGTTACGATAGCATCGAAGAGGAAAGCCGATTGCAACGATGCCTGATGCGGCTCGCGCACCTCTGAACACTCCTCGCCTCCGGTTTGCCCCTTCGCCCACCGGTTTTCTGCACGTGGGCAGCGCGCGCACGTTCATCTTCAACTGGCTTTATGCGCGCCGCAACCAGGGAACCATGGTGCTGCGCATCGACGATACCGACGTGGAGCGCAATACCGAGGCCAGCGTGCAGTCGATCTTCGACGGGCTGCGCTGGCTGGGATTGAACTGGGACGAGGAGTATAGGCAGTCCGAGCGGCTCGCCTTGCATCACCGGGCCGCGGAGGCCATCTTCGCGCGGGGACTGGCGTATCGCGATTTTACGCCGGCGCATGCGGGAGAGGACAGTCAGTCCGGTGCACAGGGTGCGTGGCTGTCGAATCCCGGCATGCGCGAGATGCCGCGCGCGGAGAGCGACCGGCGCGCTGCCGCGGGCGAGCCGTTTGCGCTGCGCTACCGCGTGCCGCGGGGTGAAGGCCGCGTGCTGCGGTTTGCGGACGGCGTCTACGGCGAGCAAACGAAGCTTGCCGACGAAGTAGAGGACTTCGCCCTGCTGCGGTCAGCCGGGGTCCCCAAGGACGGGTCTTCGTCCTTGGGGTTGTGGGACGGCATGCCCACCTATCATCTGGCCTCGTGCGTGGACGATGCCGATCTGCGCATCAGCCACATCATCCGCGGGCAGGATCACCTGACCAACACGTTCAAGCACCTGCTCATTTTTGAAGCGCTCGCATCCGAGTTTCCGAATTTTGTCACGCCGCAGTTTGCGCACCTGCCGCTGCTGGTGGCGCCGGACGGCAGCAAGCTCTCCAAGCGCAAACACGGGCCGGTGGTGAGCATAACCACGTATCGCGACGCCGGCTTTTTGCCGCAGGCATTCGTCAACTTCCTGTGCCTGCTGGGGTGGTCGCCGAAGAACGACCGCGATTTTCTCCCCCTGGATGAGATTCGCGATCTATTCACGCTGGAGGGCGTGAACCGCGCGAACGCGGTGATCAACTTCACGGATGAAGATCCGTTCGATCCCAAGGCGGTGTGGCTGAACGCGGAGCATATCCGGGCGCTGCCGGTGGAGGAGCTGGCGCGGGAACTGGAGCCGGTTTTCAGGCAGGCGGGATTTGAGGCGCCGCGGGAAAAGGTGCTGGCCGTCGCGCCGCTGATCCGCGAGCGCATCAAGCTGCTGCGCGATGCAGTGCAAGCGGCGGATTTTTTCTTTGTCGACGAGCTCCCCGCCTACGATCCGGCGGAGCTGATCCCGCAGAAGGGCGTTGCGGCGATGGCCGTTCGCGTACTGGAGACGGCGCAGCAGGTGCTCGCCGTCACTGCGTTCGATCACGACGCGCTGGACACGGCTTTACGCCAGGCGGCAGCGTCCATGGGATTGAAGGCCGGGCAGGCCTTCCAGCCCATTCGCGTGGCCGTGTGCGGGCGCAAGAATGCGCCGCCGCTGTTTGAGACGCTGGTGGTGCTGGGGCGGGAAGTGTGCCTGAAGCGGATTGGGCAGGCCCTTCCCAAGCTTGCATCGCTCGCGTGAGCACAGCCGTTCCGTGAAAGAATAAGGGATGGCAGCCATGACGACCTCGAACACAGAAAGCCAGGAAGTTCGCGCTTCATCCAACTTCCTCCGCGACATCATCGCCGAGGATGTGCGCACGAAGAAATTCGGCGACGCGGTGATCCAGACGCGCTTTCCGCCCGAGCCCAACGGCTATCTGCACATCGGGCATGCCAAGGCGATTGTTCTTGATTTTGGGCTGGCCGATGAGTTCGGTGGAAAAACCAACCTGCGCTTCGACGACACCAATCCCGAGAAGGAAGAGACCGAGTACGTCGAATCGATCCAGGCAGACGTGCGCTGGCTGGGCTTCGAGTGGGAAAAGCTGCGTTATGCGTCTGATTATTTTGGGCAGCTCTACGAGTGGGCGCTCGCGCTCATCAAGGCGGGCAAGGCGTATGTGGACGATCTCACGGCCGAGGAGATCCGCCAGTATCGCGGCACGCTGACCGAGCCGGGCCGGGACAGCCCCTATCGCAACCGGGCGATCGAGGAAAATCTAGACCTTTTCACGCGCATGAAGGCGGGCGAGTTTCCCGACGGCAGCCGCGTGCTGCGCGCCAAGATCGACATGGCCTCGCCCAACCTGAACCTGCGCGATCCGGTGATGTACCGCATCCTGCACGCCGCGCATCATCGCACCGGCGACGCGTGGTGCATCTACCCCATGTACGACTTCGCACACGGGCAGTCGGACTCGATCGAGCGCGTCACGCACTCCATGTGCACGCTCGAATTTGCCGACCACCAGCCGCTCTACCGCTGGTATATCGAGCAGCTGGGCATCTTTCCTTCCGTGCAAATCGAGTTCGACCGCCTCAACCTGACGTACACGCTGCTCTCGAAGCGCAAGCTGCTGCAGCTGGTGGAGGAGGGCCACGTGCGCGGGTGGGACGATCCGCGCATGCCCACGTTGAGCGGCATCCGGCGGCGCGGGTTTACGCCCGAGGCGATTCGCGCCTTTGTGGCCAGCGTGGGGGCTACGCGGACGAATGGCATCGTGGACATCGAAATGCTGGAGCACTTCCAGCGCGACGACCTGAACCGCCGCGCCGCGCGGGCCATGGCGGTGCTGCGGCCGTTGAAGCTGGTGATCGACAACTATCCGGAAGGGCAGGAAGAGACGGTCGCGGTCCTCAACAACCCCGAAGACCTCTCTGAAGGCACCCGCCTGGTGCCGTTCAGCCGCGAGCTCTGGATTGAGCAGGACGATTTTCGCGAGACGCCGCCGCCGAAATATTACCGGCTGTCGCCGGGCAGGGAGGTGCGGCTGCGCAACGCCTACTTTGTGACCGCGCAGAGCGTGGTGAGGGACGCGGCCGGCAATGTTGTCGAGGTGCACTGCACCTACGATCCCAAGAGCCGCGGCGGCAACTCGCCCGACGGGCGCAAGGTGAAGTCGACGATTCACTGGGTGTCGAAGGCGCATGCGCTCTCGGCCGAGGTGCGGCTCTACGAAAAGCTCTTCTCGAAGCCCGATCCGGGCGACGTGGAAGAAGGCAAGACCTTTCTCGACAACCTGAATCCGAATTCGCTCGAAGTTGTGAGCGAAGCGAAGCTCGAGCCGTCGCTCGGGAGCGCGCAGCCGGGCGAGCGGTTTCAGTTTGAGCGCGTGGGGTATTTCTGCGTGGATCCGGATTCGACGCCGGGCAAGCTGGTCTTTAATCGGACGCTGGCGCTCAAGGATTCGTGGGCGAAGATTGAGAAGAAGGCGGGAGGGTAGAGTTCAACGCACGGGATTAAACCTGCGTGATCTGTGCCAGCGCATCGAAGTGCGCATCGCGGGCGCAGAGGACAAGCGAGTGCTCGAGAACGAGAGCCGCGATCCACATATCGTTCGTTGGAATCGGCGTTCCCTGCTTGCGCAGTTGCCGGTACACTTGCGCGTAGTGATGCGTAGTCTGCTCGCCGGCGTAGAGAATGCGTACGCCGGGCTTGAGCAGGAAGCGGCGCAAGATGGCTTCATTGCGCGGTCCCTGCGTGCCGACAGCGAATCCCGCACGCAGTTCGCCGACCACAATAAACGGGAGCCAGACCTCGTCGGCCCGCTCCACCGTTTCGATCACGGAGCGCTCGCCCCGGCAGAGGTCGGTGTAGCGATTGGTGTCGAGGGCCAGCCTCATGCGGCGCTCCGCGCGCGCGCGCGTTTTTGCCGTGCTGGAGTGAGTGCTGTCGATCTCTTGCGCGCCCGCTGCCTCGGCCACATTGCCTCGTCGATGGTATCCTGCGCGGCCAGGGCGCTCTCGAAGGCAGGGTCCTCCCGCCAGCTTCCTGCCAGGTCGGCGAGGTCCCGCTTCCGGCGCACCGTCTCGCTCAGGCCGGCGCCGCGCACCAATGCCTGGAGGGCCGCCTCGTTGAGGCTCTTGCCCTGTTGACGGGCGGCCCTACGCAGAGCGGCGTCAAGATAATCCGGGACATTGCGGATGGTATACTGCATGCATTTATTGTAGGCAATGCAGGCATTCTTTGCAAGCGCCGGCCCAAAACATCTTGTTTGCTGCCCGCCTCGCTCTGAGGAAATTTCGCCGGGAAGCCGTAGGGAGCTCGCGTGCAATGATGAATGTGCAATGGGAATGAACCGGATTGTGCGTGCGGCGTACCGGCGGCTGGGCATCCAGCATGTGGGGCGGCGGCGTGTGCGGGATCTCGTGGATTTTATCGAGGACCGGGCAATCACGCTGGTCCTGGACGTGGGCGCGAACGAGGGGCAGTTCGGCGAATGGCTGCGGCGGAGCGGGTACAAAGGGAAGATTCTCTCTTTCGAGCCGGGCAGGGTGGAGTTTGCGCGCCTTTCCCGCAAGGCCGAAAACGACGGCGACTGGGAGGCATTCCATTGCGGCCTGGGCGCGCAATCGGGAACCGCGATTCTGCACGTCTCCAAGCTCTCGGTGTTCAATTCATTCCTGGAGCTGAGCGCGGCGGCCAAGCTGCACGATGAGCGCATGGCTGAGCATCACACGGAAGAGATTGCCGTGAGGACGCTGGACGAGATCGAGATTCCGCCGGCCGAAAAGGTTCTGCTGAAGATCGACACGCAGGGGTATGAACGGCAGGTGCTCGAGGGCGGACGCGAGAGCCTTGGGCGCATGGCGGGGATTCTCATGGAGCTGCCGGTGATTCGGACGTATGAGGGCGAATGGGAGTTTCATGAAGCGCTGCAGTCCATGGCGCAACTGGGTTTCGTACCGGCGCAGATGCACCCCGTAGGCTTTCACACGGCGGATCAAGTTGCGGCGGTGGAGTTCGACTGCCTGTTCCGGCCGCGGGGCGAGATCGATGGGCCAGGGAGCAAGGCAGAGTGAGCGGGGTTAGCGGGATTAGGGGAGTTAGCAACTGAGCGAGTCAGCGAGTCGTGCTCCCATCCCAGTTCCCTGCCCGATGGCCTGTTTCATTTTCCGATGACATCGATGGGGACGGGAATGGTTTTGGGCGGGAAGCACTCGTTGTCGTTGCAGGCCTGGTAGTGGAGTCTGGCCTGGATGGAGTGGTCGCCGGAGTCCGCGACCAGGCGCGCCTGAATAACGAAATCGCCGGTGTAGACGCTGAGTTGGGTGGTGGGGTCAATGGGCAGCGTAATCTCGGAGCCCGCGGGATACGCGGCTGCCGTGAGGCGCACGCCGGCGCCGGCGACGAGCGAGAGCGTGGTGGGGATGAGGAAGCCGCTCGAGGGGGTGTGCGAGTTGATGTGCAGGCCGCGCGCGACGCGAAAGTGCAGTGCAACCAGGCTGGGTTCGCCGGCGGGAATGGCGACTTGCGTAGGGTAGAGGTAAGCGACCGAAGGCGTGGCGAGGGGCGGACGCACGGGCGGATTGGCGGGGACGATCTGGGCAGGCGAGGCGAGGGCGAAGAGCGCGGCCGCGGAAAGAGCCGAAAGGCCAGGTCCGCGCGACCTGGTCGATCCAGGCTGTGATCGAGGTCCGGCAGTTTCCCTGGTCTCAGAATCGAGGCCAGGGGCACCCAACGTCGATTTCCCAGATCCCCAAATGCGAGGGACCTGGGGCACCCGCAGACTCTCCGATCTTTTCGCTCGCTGCACCATCTCATTGCGCCAGCGCTTTTTTGATGTTGGCTTCCATGGCGCTCTCAGAGGAGAGGCCAAGCTGCGCGGCGACCACGGTTCCCTCGCGATCGAGGAAGAAGGAGGTGGGCAGGGCGTCGATGCCGCCATAGGGCGCGCTGATGCTGTCGCCATTGATGAGAACCGGATACGGCATCTTCATTTGCTGGATGAATCTTTCCACTTCGGCTTTGTTCTTGGCCCAGCCGGCTTTGTCGCCCGGCGCGAGGTCGTCGCCTTCGGCATCGACGCCCAGGACCTCAAAGCCTTGCGAAGCATATTTGTTGCGCAGCTCGACCAGCCAGGGAGTTTCAATTTTGCAGGGACCGCACCAGGTGGCCCAAAAGTTCACCAGCACCGCCTTGCCGCGGTAGCTCGCAAGCGAGACTTTCTTTCCGGCCAGATCTTCGAGAACGAAGGTGGGCGCGGGCCTGCCCCGGAGATTCGCAGCGGCATCGGCCAAGGGCGAATCGGAAGCGGCAGCAACGGAGGCGTCGGCGAGCAGCTCACCCTGGTGCTCGGCGAGGATGCGCGCGCGCTCGGCGGCCTGCTGGCGATACTCCCAGTTGGCCCAGCCCGCCCAGGCAAAGACTGCAAAGAGGAAAAGCACGGCGCCGAGGACAAGCGTGTTGCGGCGGATGGGGAAAGACGGCATGGTTCTATTGTACGAGGGGACAGGGGTCATCGAGTAGGGAGTAGAGTCGAGGGACTGAGAGAACTTACCGCTGACCACTGATCTTTGATCTCTGATCCCTGTTCCCTGACCCCTGTTCCCCGAGTTTGTTACCATCAGAAACCGATGAATCCATCGAAGCAAGGGAACGCGGAAGGCTTTGAGCCGGCGGCGCTGGTGCGCACGGAGGCGGCGGCGCTGTAGGCGTTGGCGGCGCGACTCGAGGGCAGGATGGCGGAGCCGTTTGCGCGCGCGGTGGAGCTGATCTTGCGCTGCAGCGCGGGGAACGGGCGCGTGGTGGTGACAGGGATGGGCAAGAGCGGCATCATTGCGCAGAAGATTGCTGCCACGCTGAGCTCCACCGGTTCGCCGGCGCTGTTTCTCCATCCTGCGGAAGCGGTTCACGGCGATGTGGGCGTGCTGATGCCGGGCGATGTAGTGATTGCGCTCTCAGCGAGCGGCGAAACGGAAGAGATCCTGCGCCTGCTCGCCACGGTGAAGCGCAAGGGCGATGCACTGGTGAGCTTCTGCTGCAATTTGGACTCGACCCTCGCCGCCGCCAGCGATGTGGCGCTCGATTGCGGCGTGGAGCGCGAGGCTTGCGGTCTGAACCTGGCGCCGACGGCCTCGACGACCACGATGCTGGCGCTGGGCGATGCGCTGGCTGTGGCGGTGAGCCTGCGCAAGGGATTTCGCGCGGAGGATTTTGCCGAGCTGCATCCCGGCGGCAAGCTGGGCAAACGCCTGGCCAAGGTGCGCGAACTGATGCACGCGGGCGCGGATGTGCCCATGGTTGCGCCCGAGACGCGCATGGCCGATGTGATCTACGAAATGTCGTCGAAAAAGCTGGGCATGACCACGGTGGAGGAGAACGGGCGCCTGCGCGGGGTTATTTCCGATGGGGATTTGCGGAGACTGCTGGAACGCGAAGGCGGCGCTGCGCTGAGCCGCACGGCGGGCGAGGCGATGAATGCGCATCCGAAGACGATTGGCGGCGACGAGCTGGCGGCGCGGGCGCTGGCGATTTTGGAAGAAAAGAAGATTACGTCGCTGGTGGTGGTGGATGCGGAAGGGCGCGTGGAGGGCGTGGTGCATCTGCACGATCTGTGGGGCGTGGAGATGATTTGAAGGACGAGTGATTCGTGGTCAGTGGTCTGATTTGGATCGCGTGATATGCGCCGCAAGGATAGGAGCGACCGCGGATCCTTCGCCTCCGGTCGCCGCGGCGACCTTCGCTCAGGATGACAAAGTCATCTGATGGCGGAATCCGAAAGAGAATCAGCCGTGTCAGCACTACCACAGATGTGCTTCTGATGACACGGCGAGAGCCGCAGATCGTTGTCTACATTGTTTGTTTTCAGTAAGGGGACAATGGACCTCCGTTTGCGTTGCTTTCAGGCAATGGCAAACGAGGAGGCACGAGTTGACGGCATCTTCTCTATCAACATGGCTTGCATTGGGAAGCAGGGCGCATGAGCCGCGTGGGCGCTCACGACACCATGAACATTTAGAATGGAGTTTGGACCATTCCATCGTCCTGCGTCCGGGTTTCAAGCAGCAAGCCGGCGTTTCCACACGCCGAGATCGAGCGGACGGGAAGGCAAGCAAGCCCACTTCTATGCATCGTTGGTCGAAGCTGTTCATTCCCACACTGCGCGAGGCCCCGGCGGATGCCGAAGTGGCCAGCCACAAGCTGCTGGTGCGCGCCGGCTACATTCGCCAGCTGGCCGCCGGCCTTTACAACTACATCTTTCTCGGGCAGCGGTCGCTGAACAAGATCGTCGCCATTGTGCGCGAGGAGATGGACACCATCGGGCAGGAGTTTTACCTGCCCGGCCTTTTGCCCAAGGAGCCGTGGGCGGAGAGCGGGCGCTGGACGGCGATGGGCGAGAACATGTTCCGCCTGAAGGACCGCAAGGGCGCCGACCTGTGCCTGGGCATGACGCACGAAGAGATCATGACGCAGATGGCGCGCAGCGAGCTGCGCAGCTACAAGCAACTGCCGCAGATCTGGTACCAGATCCAGACCAAGTTCCGCGACGAGCCGCGGCCCAAGTCGGGATTGCTGCGCGTGCGGCAGTTCATCATGAAAGATGCGTACTCTTACGACATCGATGAGGCGGGATTGGACCGGAGCTACGACCAGCACGATGCCGTGTACCGCGCCATCTTCACGCGCTGCGGATTGAAGTTCGTCGTGGTCGAGGCGGATTCGGGCGCCATGGGCGGCTCGGATTCGCAGGAGTTCATGGTGTACTCGGATGCCGGCGAGGATCTGATTGCCAGCTGCCCCGCGTGCGGCTACGCGGCCAATCTCGAGAAAGCCACATCGCGCCTTGGTC
>JASHUF010000016.1 GCA_030040175.1 Acidobacteriaceae bacterium | reverse complement strand
CTCTATTACGTTCTCGACGCGCCGGAAATCTCCGACGCCGAGTACGACGCGCTCGTCAACCAGCTGAAGAAGCTCGAAGCGGCGCACCCGGAACTCATCACGCCGGACTCGCCCACCCAGCGCGTGGGTGGCAAACCCGCCGAAGGCTTCCGCAAGGAGCGCCACTCGCGGCCCATGCTCTCGCTCGACAACGCCTACTCGGCCGAGGAGCTCGCCGACTGGGACCGCCGCGTGCACGAACTCGCCGGCAATCTGCCCGTCGAATACACCGCCGAGCTCAAGCTCGACGGCCTCAGCGTGGCCCTTCGTTACCAGCCGGATGAAACCGGAGCGGCCGTGCTCTCCGCAGGAGTTACCCGCGGCGACGGCCAGATCGGCGAAGACGTCACCTCGAACATTCGCACCATCCGCAGCGTGCCTCTCAGCATAGCCGCAACCCTGCTCCAAAAAGTCCGCCTCCCGCAGGGACAGGTGCTTGAGGTCCGCGGCGAATGCGTCATGCCCGAAAAGGCCTTCGAAAAGACCAACCAGGAGCGCGAGCGCGAGGGGCTGCCGGCCTTTGTGAATCCGCGCAACTCCGCCGCCGGCACCGTCCGCACCCTCGATCCCGGCATCGTGGCCACCCGCGGCCTGGTCTTTTTCGCCTACTTTCTTCTCACCAATACCGAGAGTGGGGGCGAGTACTTCGCCGCCGGCCAGACGGCCACGCTGGACGCGCTCACCGCGCTCGGCTTCCGCGTCAATCCCCATCGCGGCCGCGTGGATACCGTCGACAACATGATGAAGTTCATCGCCGACGCGGAAAAGAAGCGCGCCACGCTGGGCTACGAGATCGACGGCGTGGTCTTCAAGGTGAACGCGCACGCTACGCAGCAGCGCCTGGGTTACACCGGCCGCGCCCCGCGCTGGGCCATCGCTTACAAATTCACCGCGCAGAGCGCCATTACCAAACTCGAAGACATCCTGATCACCGTGGGCCGCAGCGGCAAGCTCACGCCCACGGCCATGCTCACGCCGGTCTTTGTCGGCGGCGTCACCGTGAGCCGCGCCACGCTGCACAACGCCGATTTCATTGAGCGCATGGGCCTGCTCATCGGCGACTGGGTTAAGGTGGAGCGCGGCGGCGATGTCATCCCCAAGGTCGTCGAGGTGGTCGAAGACAAGGATCATCCGCGCGGAACGCGCAAATTCTCTTTCCCCTCGAAATGTCCGGAGTGCGGAAACGCCGTAGTCCGCGAAGAGGGCGAGGCCGACTGGCGCTGCGTCAACGCCGACTGCCCTGCCAAGCTGCGCGAATCCCTCCTTCACTTCGGCAGCCGCGGCGTGATGAACATCGAAGGCCTGGGCGACGCGGCGGTGCAGCAGCTCCTCGAGCGCGGCCTGGTCTCGAGCGTCGCCGATCTCTACGCGCTCACCGAGGAGCAGCTCGTCGATCTCGAGCGCTTTGCTGAAAAATCCGCACGCACCCTGCTCAGCGAAATCGAGCGCTCCAAAAAAGCCGGCCTCGCGCGCGTGCTCATGGGCCTCGGTATCCGCTTCGTGGGCGAGCGCACGGCGGAGCTGCTCGCGCAGGAGTTCGGGTCAATGGATGAGCTTGAGCGCGCGGTCAAAGACGACCCTGAGCGGCTCGAGCGCGTGGAAGAAGTGGGCCCGCGCATCTCCGAATCCATCCTCGAATTCTTCGCCCGGCCCGCGAACCGCAGGCTGGTGCAGCACCTCAAAGACGCCGGCGTGGAAATGACTGCGGAAAGGAAGCAGCGTTCGGCCGAGCTCGCCGGGCTTACGCTTGTCCTCACCGGCACGCTGCCCAATCTCACCCGCGAAGAAGCCAAGCAGAAGATTGAAGCCGCCGGCGGCAAAGTCTCCGGCTCCGTGAGCAAGAAGACGGATTACGTTGTCGCCGGCGAAGAGGCAGGCTCAAAACTCGATAAAGCGCAGGAGCTCAAAATCCCTGTCCTCGACGAAGCCGGCCTGCTGGCGCTGCTTGCGCGTCGCGGCGGCCACGCGGGCTCCTGAACGGCTGAATGTGCATCGTGAGATGAGCGTGCGCGCGCTGTTTTTTATATCGATCGGCAATCCACGGCAGCAGCGCTGCAGAAAGCAGCACCAGGTCTATCCACACGGCAGCCTCCTCAAGAACCCGGCTGCTCAATCGTGTTTCCCGGCCCGCGGCCGTTTCAACCCAGCCGCAAATTCACTGCCGCGCCGGTTGCCCCATCCTCAACGCGCTCTGTGCGTTTAGGGTGGGAAGGCACGAACCCCGCCTCAGCTCGACAGTGGGTGCCCCCGGTCCCGATTCCGGGACCGGGGAAAGCAGGACACACAATAGGCGGGAAGACCCGCTGTCTTCTCAATCCCGCGGCGCGAAATATCCCTTGCGCGCGTGCACCCGGTAACGCCGGTCGTAACAGTAGAGATAAATGGTTCGGAACGCTCCATCCGCCTTGAAATCGGCAGGCGTGTAATTCAGCGCATACTGGCTGCGCAGCTCGGATTCGATATTCTCGAAGCTCGCGGACATGTCTTCCACGTTGGGCGGGAAGAACGCTTCGCCGCCAGTCTCGTCAGCCAGCTCCTCCATTACCTTGTCGCCGGGCCCCCGGCTCGGCGTCCAGTTGGTGCTGATCGAGTAGATGATCGTCTCCGCGCGCTCGCACTCCTTGATGGCTTCGCTCAGGTAAACGCGGCTCTGGTTGTCGTCGCCGTCGGAGATCAGGATCATGGCCTTGCGCACCGGCTCCGGTCCGCGCTCGGTGAGCAGCTTGTCGCGGCAGGCCGTATACACGGCGTCGAACAGCGCCGTCCCGCCTCCCGGCCGCAATCGGTTCACGCCCGTCTCCAGCCCATCCATGTCGTTGGTCCAATCCTCGGTCACCGTCGGCGTCACGTCGAATCCCATCACAAAGGCGCGATCGCCCCGAGCCTTGAGCACCTCCAGCAGAAACTCGATAGCCGACTGCTGCTCGAACTGGAACCGCGAGCGGATCGACGTGCTGGTATCGATCAGCAACCCCACGCGCAGCGGCAGATTGATCTGCTGGTGGAACGAGTTCACGCGCTCCGGAGCCTTCTGGTCGTCGAGCAGGGCAAAATCGTTCTGCGTCAAGTTGGGAATGTAGCGTCCGTGCCCATCGGTTACCGTAAAGATCAGGCTCACTTCGTTGACTGGAAGCTTGAAAACGGAGGCGCTGTTCTGGTCGGTGGCATTTCCGCCGGGCTGCGCGCCGGCGTTATCTCCCGGCTGCGCCGGCGCCGCGCCACTCTGCGCCGGCTGCGCGGGCGCGTTCTGCGCCGGTGGCGCCGGGGCCCCGGACGGAGATGGAGACGAGGGTTGCTGGCTGGGCGCCACGGCCGCTGCAAAGCACGCCGTCAACCCAAGACAAAGAAATTTTCTGCTCATCACGTCCTCATTTTAACAATCGCGCGCCTGTTCCCGCAGCCCGGGCCGCGCTCCGGCGCCGGTCTTCGCCTCCAGCCGCCGCAGGAACGCTTCGAGCTCGGCTGGCAGCGGCGCCTCCAGCACGATCGCCTTCGCCGTGCGCGGGTGTGCGAACTCCAGCCGCGCCGCATGCAGAAAATTCCTGCCCAGCTTCAGCCGCTCCGGCTCGCTCCGCCGCCGCGCAGCCCGCGACGGCGTGCGCCTCAGTTGCTCCTGGTCCATCAACTGCCCTGCCGCGCCATACAGCGTGTCGCCCACCACCGGGTGCCCGATCGACGCCATGTGCACGCGAATCTGGTGCGTGCGCCCGGTCTCGATGCGTACGCGAATCAGCGTGAGTTTCCCGAACCTTGTTCGGAGCCGCCGGATCACTTCGTAGTGAGAGACGGCTGCGCGCGCGTTTTCGTTCGGGCGTGTCGTCATGCGCGTGCGCCGCTGCGGGTCGCGGCTCACCGCCGCTTGGATGGTGCCCTGGTCGCGCTTCACCTCGCCTTCCACCAGCGCGATATACGTCTTATGCACCTTCCGCTCGGCAAACATTTTGCTCAGCAGCGCGTGCGCATGGTCGTTTTTCGCCACTACGATCAGCCCGCTCGTCTGCTTGTCCAGCCGGTGCACAATCCCCGGCCGCAGCGCGCCCCCGGTCGACGAAAGCGCCTGGAACCGGTAGAGCAGCGCATTTACCAGCGTGCCCCTATTGCGTGCATCGCCGCGTGTATCGTGGCGCGCTTCGTCGCTCGCCCCTGCGCCCGCATGCACCATCATCCCCGCCGGCTTGTTCACCACGGCCACATCGGCATCTTCGTACACCACGTCCAGCGGAATGGCTTCAGGCACGGCCCTGAGCGGCGCCGGACGCGGCTCGCCCGTTACCGTAATCTCCTCCCCGCCGCGCAGCTTCAGGCTGGCCTTCCCTGCCGCTCCGTTCACCCGCACGCCGCCCTGCCTCAGGAGCAGTTGCACCCGCGACCGGCTCACGCCCTCGCGCGGCACATTGAGGACCTCGACAAGGAACTGATCCAGCCGCTTTCCGCGCGCCTCCGCCGGCGCCGTAAACCTGCGTGCTTCACTCATGTGCTGTGCCCGCTGCCTCTGATCGCTTTTCATCCAACCTTACCTGCTCCGTCATCCTGAGCGACCGCAGCGCAGCGGAGGGAGTCGAAGGATCTGCCGTTGTTCCTTTTTTATCCATGAGAATCGCATGTTCCATGCACCAGCCTTGCGACTCCTTTCTGTCGCCGATCCAGCACGAGATTGGGTGCCCCAGGTCCCGAAACCGGGGCCCCCAGCGACAGGTTTTCGTCGCTGGGGTGGTTGGGGACCTGGGAAAGCACGAACCTACTTGGCGCCGCTTGCCCCGCCAACTCCGCTCACTCCGCTG
>JASHUF010000147.1 GCA_030040175.1 Acidobacteriaceae bacterium | reverse complement strand
GCCAGTTGCCACGGCCTGCGCGCGCTGGCCCTGGGCGATCGCCCGGCCCGCCTGCTGGCCAAGGTGCGCGGGCTCGATCTGGTTCCGCTCAAGAACCTCGATCGCTGCTGCGGCTTTGGGGGCACCTTCGCGGTGAAGAACGGCGAGGTTTCCTCGGCCATGCTGGCGGCCAAGCTCGAGGATGTGGCGGCCACGGGCGCCGAGTACTGCACCGCGCTCGACAACAGTTGCCTCATGCACCTGGGCGGGGCCCTGCACCGGCAATTCGCGGGCATGAAGACCATCCATCTTGCCGAGATCCTCGCCAGCACGGAATCGGCTCCCGCGGAGGCGCGCGCATGAATGCCGCGGCCTCTCGTCCCGTCCTCGATCCCGCGCATGCGCCGCCGTTTCCGCTGGCGGCGCTCCCCGTGCTGCGCAATCCGCAGCTGCGCAAGAATGTGGCCCACGCCATCGACGTGATCCAGGCCAAGCGCGACCGCCTTGTAGAGGAGAAAGCCGACTGGCAGGCGCTGCGCACGGCGGCCGCGGCCATCCGCGCGCACGCGCTCGAAAACCTGGGCGCGTATCTCGAGCTCTTCGAGGCCCGCTGCACCGCGGCCGGCGGCGAGGTCCACTGGGCTGCGGATGCGGCCGAAGCGCGGAAGATCATCCTCGATCTGCTGCGCGGCGACAATGCCTCCGAGGTCATCAAGATCAAGACCATGACCTCGGCCGAAATTCAACTGAATCCCTTTCTCGAAGCCGCCGGCATCGGAGTCTTCGAGACCGATCTGGCCGAGATCATTCTCCAGTTGGGCGAGGACGAGCCTTCGCACATCGTCGTGCCCGCGCTGCATGTGAACTGCGGCCAGGTGCGCGAAATCTTCGCCCGCCGCATGGGTATCGAAAATCTCTCCGACAATCCGCAGGCCTTGACCGCCGCGGCGCGCAATTACCTGCGGGAGAAATTTCTGCGCATTCCCGCGGCCGTCGGCGGCGCCAATTTTCTTATCGCGGAGACAGGCGCGGTGGCGGTGGTCGAGTCGGAGGGCAACGGCCGCATGTGCCTTACGCTGCCGCGCACCCTCATCACGCTGGCCGGCATCGAGAAGGTTCTGCCGCGCTTTCAGGATCTCGAAGTCATGCTGCAGGTGCTGGCGCGCTCGGCCACAGGTGAGCGCATGAATCCCTACACCTCGCTCTGGACCGGCGTACGCGCGGGCGACGGCCCCGAGCATTTTCACGTGGTCCTGCTCGACAACGGCCGCTCGCGGATTCTTGCCCGCAAAACCGAGCGCCAGACCCTGCGCTGCATCCGCTGCGCGGCCTGCATGAACGCCTGCCCTGTCTATCGCCAGACCGGCGGCCACGCCTACGGCTCCGTCTATCCCGGTCCCATCGGCGCCATCCTCACGCCCCAGCTGGCCGGGATGCGCCACGCGCAATCGCTGCCCTTTGCCTCGTCGCTGTGCGGCGCCTGCTACGAGGTCTGCCCGGTCAAAATCAACATTCCCGAGGTGCTGATTGATCTGCGCGCCGAGGTCACCGGCCAGGAGCGCGGCCGCATCAAGCGATGGTTCGATCCCATGTACCTGGGACTCCGGATGGCCGCTCTCGTCTTTTCGCGCGCCTGGCTCTTTCACGCGGCGCAGCGGCTGGCGTGCATCGGCCTGGGCCTGTTCACAAAAAAGGACGGATGGATTCATGCGCTGCCTTCCATCGGAGCGGAATGGACGCAGACGCGCGATCTGCGCGGCCTTCCCGGGCAAACCTTCCACGCCTGGTGGGCAAAGCGCAGCAAGGCTGCACCGAGGGAGGGCCGATGAGCGCCCCGGCCTCAAGCCGCGAACCGATTCTCAACCGTGTCCGCGCGGCTACGCCACACGCGGCTTCTTCGGCGGCAGAGGCGTTGCGCTCGTGGTCGAACGTGCCGCGCGATTACGTCCGCCGCGGCGCGTTATCCGCACCATCGCGTCTTGAGCTGATGTTGGAGCGATTGCGCGAGTACGATGCTGAAACCTCGGAATGCTCGCCCGAAGAGCTGCCGGCAACCATCGCGGCGCAGCTCGAGCGCAGCCGGAGGCGCAGGCTCATTGCGCCGGAAGGCCTGCCGCGCGAGTGGCTCGTCCCCCGCTTCGAGTGGAAGTTCGACGGCGGCCCTGAGAACGGCGGTCTCGAGATGGGTGAAATGGAGCGCGCCGACGGGGTTCTCACCGCGTGCTTCTGCGGCGTGGCGGACTCGGGCACCATCGTCCTGCACCACACCGCGGCCGAGGGCCGGCGCGTGATCTCGCTTCTGCCCGATTGGCACCTTTGCCTCCTGCGCGCCAGCCAGGTGGTGGAAACGCTGCCCGAGTATTTCAGCCGTTGCGATGCGTTGCCGTCGCCGCCGGCCCTGGTCACGTGGATCTCCGGACCCAGCGCCACGGCCGATATTGAAATGACGCGCATCAAGGGCGTGCACGGGCCGCGTTTTCTCAATGTCATTCTGGTCCGCGACGAGGACGCCGCGGCTACTGTGAACGAAAACGCGGAAGAAAACGAAGACAACGGAGTCAACCGGCCCGGCAAGAGGTAACCCTATGGCGCTTGCAGATTCTCAAATCCACGATCTGGCTTTCAGAGCTCTCGATGCCTTTCAAATCGAGATTCCCTCCTGGGGCTTTGCCAACACCGGCACGCGCGCAGCGCGTGCGAACTCGCTAGAATCGAAATCTCGCCATGAACTGAAACGAGCGCATCCCCCCAACCGACGTTACTTGTCCGAAATTCTGCGAGTTCACCGTCGTGCCCACGCCCGTGTACTGCACGGTGTTGAACACGTTGTCGATGGTAGCGCGAATCTCCAGGCTGCGCGTTTCGCCCATCTGCACCGTCTTCGAAAGCGCCATGTTGTTCGTCAGTGTTCCCGGGCCTACGATCGAATTGCGCGGGGCA
>JASHUF010000146.1 GCA_030040175.1 Acidobacteriaceae bacterium | reverse complement strand
ACGCTATCGAAGAGTTTCTCGCGCGCCCCGCCATGCACTCCGGGCCAAATCTCGAGATGCTGCAAACGATGGCCAAAGAGTTCCCGCTTTTCATCGATCTGCTGCGAAACGTCGAGATGGCTCTGGGCAAGGCCGACTTGGGCACTGCGCGCCTCTACTCCACGCTGGTCAGCGATGAAAAGCTCCGCGAACGCATCTACGACCTGTTTGAAGCCGAATTCCACCGCACGGTGCGCGCCGTCCTCGCTGTCACGCACCAGAAGGAGCTGCTCCAGTCCAACCAGGTGCTGGCTCATTCCATCAAGCTGCGTAATCCCTACGTCGACCCCATGCACCTGATCCAGGTGGATATGCTGCGCCGCAAGCGCGCCGGCGAGGATACGCCTGAGGTGAACCGCGTCATCGCGGCAACTATCAATGGCATCTCGGCCGGACTGAGGAATACAGGGTGATAAAAGTGCCTCTTACCAGTCGGGAAGAGGCAATCGCGGCACATATTGAGGGCATTTCGCTTGCCGCCGGTCCTGCTCAAACCGGGCCCCTTGCTATATTCCTTGCATTCGGTCTACGCTATTGGCATGCATCGATGTCGCTAACACCGTCCTGGTGCCAGCTCCGATGCCGAATTGCGCTTGATAGCGCGTGTGATTTTTCCCACCTGACAGCTTGCACCACCCTCAAGGGTCCGTTTCATGAACGAAGGGGTTCCGCGACCCCGGAAAGAAGGAAATCAACATGGCGCGCATTGCCGCGAATGTAACTGAACTGATTGGCCGCACTCCGCTTGTGCGGCTCAACCGCGTGGCGGCCGGATTGCCGGCTACCGTTGTTGCCAAGCTGGAAAGCCAAAACCCCGCATCGAGCGTCAAGGACCGCATCGGCTTTGCCATGATCGAAGACGCCGAGAGAAGAGGCAAGATTGTTCCTGGCAAGACCGTGCTCATCGAACCCACCAGCGGGAACACAGGCATTGCGCTGGCGTTTGTGGCTGCGGTCAAGGGCTACCGCATCATTCTCACCATGCCTGAAACCATGAGCCTCGAGCGGCGCGTGACGCTGCTTGCTTATGGCGCGGAAATCGTGCTCACGCCGGGCCCGAATGGAATGAAAGGCGCCATCGCCAAGGCCAACGAGATTCTTGAGAAGACGCCGAACGGCTACATTCTGCAACAGTTCGATAATCCCGCCAACCCTGCCATCCACCTGCATACCACCGGACCCGAGATTTGGGACGACACCGACGGCAAAGTGGACATTCTCATCTCCGGCGTGGGTACGGGTGGCACCATCACCGGCGTGTCGAACTACATCAAGCCGAAGAAGTCGTCATTCAAGGCCATCGCCGTTGAGCCCACTGATAGCCCGGTGCTCTCCGGCGGCAAGCCCGGCCCGCACAAAATTCAGGGCCTGGGCGCAGGGTTTATTCCCAGCATTCTCGATACCAAGGTCATCGATGAAGTGGTTCTGGTGACCAATGACGAGTCAGTGGACATGGCGCGCCGCCTGGCTAAGGAGGAGGGTCTGTTTGTGGGCATCAGCTCCGGCGCGGCCGTGGTTGCGGCGCTCAAGGTAGCCGCGCGGCCTGACAATGCCGGGAAGCTGATCGTCGTGGTGCTGCCCGACTTCGGCGAACGGTATCTCTCCAGCATCCTCTTCGAGCCGCTGCGCCAGCAGGCTCTGGCGTTGCAGCCGGAGCAGATTGCGGTACCGGCCTGAGAAACAGGGACTGAGGGTTGGGGACTAAGGGACTCGAACCGTGCGCGACAGGTGTGTGTTCCGCGCCTCCCATTTCTCGTCCCTCAGTCCCTTAGTCTCTCAGTCCCTACGTCCCTATGTCCCTGTTTTCAAGAATTCGCGAAGACATTGGCTCCGTGATGGAGCGCGATCCGGCCGCGCGCTCGCGCCTGGAGGCGCTGCTCTGCTACCCGGGGCTGTGGGCGGTGTGGCTCTACCGCATCGCGCACTGGCTGTGGCGCCATCGATTGCGGCTGATCGCGCGCATGCTCTCGCAGTTTGGCCGCTTCCTCACCGGCGTGGACATTCATCCCGCAGCGCTGCTGGGGCCGCGGTTGTTCATCGATCATGCCGCCGGCGTGGTGATCGGCGAGACCGCCATTGTGGGCAGCGACGTAACCCTGTACCAGGGCGTCACCCTGGGCGGGACGGGCAAGGGCCACGGCAAACGGCACCCCACGGTCTGCGACGGTGTCTTCATCGGCAACAACGCCAACGTGCTGGGCGACATCACGGTGGGCGAGAACTCGCGCGTGGGTGCGGGCTCCGTGGTGCTGGCCGACGTGCCCCCCAACTCCACCGTTGTCGGCGTGCCCGCGCACATCATCTATCGCAATGGGCAGCGGGTTCTCATCACCGATCCGCACGACGTGAAGGACCCGCTCTCCGACGCGCTCATTGCATTATCGGCGCGTGTTGACGCG
This sequence comes from Acidobacteriaceae bacterium, assembly GCA_030040175.1. Lineage (GTDB taxonomy): Bacteria > Acidobacteriota > Terriglobia > Terriglobales > Acidobacteriaceae > Telmatobacter. The sequence goes on along the minus strand of JASHUF010000146.1, from coordinate 6,036 downwards.
GTCGAGAGCCGCCTGGGCGCCGGGGAGCCCTGCGCGCAGCCCTTTGCCGACGAAGAGGCGGAGCGGACGGCTTATCGCGTGGAGCTGGAGCGATTGAAGGTCTACGTGTCGATGGGTGAAGGCATCTGACGGGCCTGGGGGTGAGGGAATCTGAGGCTGCGCTATCGAGGCAGCGTTAATGAATCGTCCTCGACTTGCCCTGCATGTAATCCATCAGCAGATATTGGCCCAGCGTGTCCGGGGTGGTGAAGTACGCCTTGCCGCGGCACATGCGCGAAACCGTGTGCACAAACTGCACCAGGCCGAAGTCCGAAGCCAGCATAAAGGTGTTGATCATCACGTTGGCGCGCTTGCAGCGCGAGACCTCCTCAAGCGTTTCGCTCACCACCAGCGGATCGAGGCCATAAGGGTTTTTGTAGATGCGGCCGTCGGGCAGCGTGAGCGCCGAAGGCTTGCCGTCGGTGATCATGACGATCTGCTTCATGTCCTTGCTTTGGCGGGCGAGGACGCGCTGGGCCAGGCGCAGGCCTTCGCGCGTGTTGGTGTGCCAGGGACCGACCTTGACGCGGGCCAGATGCGAGATGGGCATCTCTTCGGCGGAATCGTGGAAGAGCACGAGCGAGAGCGAGTCGCCGGGGTACTGCGTGCGGATGAGGTGCGAGAGCGCCATGGCCACGCGCTTGGCCGGCGTGAAGCGGTCTTCGCCGTAGAGGATCATGGAGTGGGAGCAGTCGAGCAGCACCACGGTGGCGCAGGAGCTCTGGTACTCGCACTGGTGCACGTGCAGGTCTTCGTACTCGAGGTTGAGGGGCAGGCCTAGCCCCTCGCGCGAGATGGCCGACTTGAGCGTGGCGGGCGCGTCGAGATTGAGCGTGTCGCCGAACTCGTAATGCTGCGAGGCGCCGCTTGACTCGATGCCCGTGGCCCAGTGGCGCGTATCGTGGCGGCCGAAGTTCGACTTGCCCAGCGAGCCGAGCAGGTCGCGCAGGGTCTTGTAGCCGAGAAAATCGAGGCTCTTGTCGGTGACCTCGAAGCGGGCGCTGAAGCGCGAGGGCTCGTGCGGCTGGCCCACCTGGCCGCTCACGTCGGACATACGCGTCCGCTCGGGCTGCATGGGCGAAGAGATGTAGTTCTCCTGCTGCATGCGCTCCATGAGCTTGTCGATGAATTCATCGAGATTGTTTTCCGCAGCCATCTGTTCGATTTTGCGGCGCATGGATTCATCGAGAAAATCGCCGTGTTCGAGCACGCGGCGCAAGGCCTCACGCAAATCGTCGAGAGTGTGATCGAGATCGCGGAAGCGGGTGAAAGGATCGTAGTAGCCGGAGTCGAGCAGAAAATCGGAGAGCGCCTTGAGCAGGTCCTCAAGATCGATCTCCGAGGCCAGATCGCCGGTGAACTTGGTATAGCGGACGCGCTTCATAGAAAAACCAGCTCTCAGCTTTCAGCTCTTAGCTTCTAGCTCGTCTCGTGTCGCACGCAGCTCCTCGCCACTAAGCACGCGCCTTCGAATCCCCAGCCCCTTAGTCCCTTCGTCCCTCGTTCCCTGCCTCGCTCAATTCAGGCCGCGGCGCGAACGGCGCGACCGCTGCCAGTCTTCGTATTCGTTCTCGAGCTCCTGGCGCTCCTGCGTGCGCTCCTCGTGATCCGGACGCCGGCGGTTCTCCTGCGCGGCAAATCCGTGCTCCGCATTGCGGCTCAGCTTGCGATGGGCGACCATCCCCTCAAGCAGAAACTCGGCTGCCGCCACAACTTTGGGTGCGGCGTCAGAGGCTTTTACTCCGAGCGGCGAGAGTTTTTCCAGCAGGCCCTGGATCTGCTTGAGCTCCTTGAGTGCGCCGGCGGAGGATTGGTTCTCTTCGAGCTTGACCGTGCCGCCCAGATTGAACCACTGCTCGATCTGCTCCGTGTTGGCGTCAGCAAAGTAACGGTCGTAGATTTTGCCCACCGCCGTGCGGATAAGGTCCTGCACCACCGTGTCTGCGCCGCGCATCTCGCCCTCATATTCGAGCTCAAGCTTGCCGCTGATGCCGGGCATGGCGGCGTAGATGTCGCTGATGCGGGGCAGAACCAGGGTGTCGCCGTTCAAGAGCGCGCGCCGCTCGGCGTTCGAGACTACGAGCTCGAGGGTGGAAATGGGCAGGCGCTGGCTCACACCGCTGCGCTTGTCCACCTTCTTGTCTTCGCGCGCAGAGAAGGCGATCTGCTCCACCACTTCGCGCACGTACTGCGGAATTTCAAGCGGGGCCGCGTTGCGCGCCGACCACGCTTCCTGCGCGGTGATGGCGATTCCTTCCTCGAGCGTCTCCGGGTAATGGGTGCGAATCTCCGAGCCGATGCGATCTTTAAGCGGCGTGATGATTTTGCCGCGCGCGGTGTAGTCCTCAGGGTTGGCGCTGAAGACAAGCGCAACATCGAGCATAAGGCGCACGGGGTAGCCTTTGATCTGTACGTCGCCCTCCTGCATGATGTTGAAGAGCGCCACCTGGATTTTGCCGGCAAGGTCGGGCAGCTCGTTGATGGCGAAGAGGCCGCGATTGGCGCGGGGCAGCAGGCCATAGTGCATGGTGAGCTCGCTCGAGAGATCCTCGCCGGCGCGCGCGGCCTTGATGGGATCGAGGTCGCCGACGAGATCGGCCACGGTAACGTCGGGCGTGGCCAGTTTTTCCACGTAGCGCTGGTCGCGTGTGAGCCAGGCGATGGGAGTCGAATCGCCTTGGGCGGCGACCAAATCGCGGCACCGCTTGCACAGCGGCGCGTAAGGATTGTCGCGCATTTCGCAGCCGGCGACGTAAGGCAGGCTTTCATCGAGCAGGGCGGTGAGCGCGCGCAGGATGCGGCTCTTGGCCTGCCCGCGCAGCCCCAGCAGGATGAAATTCTGGCGCGAGAGGACGGCGTTCACAATTTGTGGAATGACCGTATCCTCATAGCCCACGATGCCAGGAAAGACGGTCTCGCGGGCCTTCAGGCGCGCCATGAGATTCGCGCGCATCTCGTCCTTCACTGAGCGGATTTTGATGCGCGCTTCAGAAAAAGCGGTGCTGGCGCGCAGTTCTCCCAGCGTGAAGGGAAGCGGTTGAGCTGCAGGCATCGGTTGACTCCTCAAGGGGCTGCGGTTCAAAAGAACCTGCGTCGAGGGGAAGACGCAGGAACCGGGGAAATCGTGTAGCTCAGGCCGCGTATGGAAGAGAGGCCATGGGGGCAGTATGCGCCCATTTTGCGCAATCGCAAAATCGTGCGTTCGAATGCCTTCAAAATCAGCGCCAGCAACATTTCACTTACTCGCGTTTCCGCGCTCGTGAACCGATCAGTGCACGTCGACGGAGCGATCGTCTTCGTAGGCCATGATGTGGAAGTAGGCCTCCCATCCGCTCCAGGAGGCCGGCGCGGGGAGCTTGGCCATGGGGTCCTTGAGGTGAGCGAGATAGTCCGCAACCAGCTCGCGGGTGCGGTAGACGCCGGTGAGCCAGTCGCCCCGATACCAGTTTTTCCATTTGCCGTACTCGGCCAGCGCCATTGATTTCTGAATCTCGTCGAGCGCGGCCAGCGATGCGGCGGCTTCCGGTTCGGCCTTCGCTTTGTCGCCGGCGTCGGCGTCCTTCATGGCGCGGGCGAGATCGAGCAGCATGGCGTTGCTCTCACGGTTGATGGTGATCATAGTCAATACCTGGGCCTGGTAATACGGCCGGCGCGCGGGATCGACGAGGGTTTCCGCGGCCAGGGCCTTGTTCCACACCGCATCCCAGCGCGGCGCAGCCTCTTCACCGTCCTGGATGTCGCTATCGAGCGCGCTCTCGCGCATCTCCACGGTGCCGCTGGGCAGCACGCGGGGCTGCGTCCACTTAGGGCTCTGGCTGGGAACGGCGACGACCTGGTGCTGGCTCAGGTCGTCGAGGATAAGCCGGCGCGCCTCGGAGTGGTAGTGCTGGTCGCCGTCCCAGCGCGTGAAGTTGATGGCGGGCGGCGGGGGCGCATTGCCGGCTGAAGTGATGCCGGGAAAGCCAGCGAACGGACGGCGCAGCGAAGGCGCGGCAAAGTAGTCGCGGTAGATCGAGGCCAGCGCATCGGCCGATTTTGCGCCGAATTCTTCCGTTGCCCACCTGCGGTAGTAGGCCATATCCGCGTCTTTCTCCGCGGGCACGCCGCCCCACGCATCCTCCATCACCGCGCGCGCGGTCATGGCCACGGGACGAAGGTCGCTGGTGTTGATGAGGATGTACGCGGTGGCGCCGGCCTTGATGTAGCGGCCGAGCTCTTCGTTAATGCGCTCCACCGGCACCATCTCCGAGAGCTGGTTGGCGTTGCCGTTCATCATGGCGATGTGAAAGTACATGCCCTGCCCGGCGGCCACTTTGCCGTCATCCTGCATATCGCCGTAGCCGGTATCGGCCCAGACCAGCGTGACCTCGGGCGGAATCTTCAGGTAGCCCTCGCGCATGAGGCGCGCGCCCTCCTGCCACAGATCGGTAACGAAGTGCGCGCCAGGATACTTAGCGCGCACGATCTTCATCTGGTCGGCGATGGCGTCACTGATACGCTGGCCGAGCAGGGGATCGTTGTCGCGCACGCTGGGGTCGAGCGTGGCGTAGCTCGAGTCGGAAAGGCCGCGCAGGCCCACGGACCAGAGGATCTCCTCGTCCGGTTTGTACTCGGCCACGGCATTGCTCCAGGCGCGGCGCAGAATCTCAGGATGGGTGGAGTAGTTATACGGCACATCGGCCGGCCAGCGGGCCACGTTCACGCCCAACGGAATGGCGTGATGCTGATTCACGATCAGGCCGCGCTCTGTGGCCGCGTGCACGGGCGCGTCGTCGGGGAAGGTCCACGTGCCGGGCACCACGATGTTGCCCTTGAGGCGCAGGATGGTCTCGAACACCTGATCCCACACGCTGAGCGCGATGCCGCACTGCTCGCCCTTGGGCGGAATCACCCAGCCGGTGAGCAGGTCTTCGTCGTTGGGAAAGAAGCCGCGATACTTGAAGACCGGGCTGGGAAAAATGTGGGTGAAATCCGCGGGCAGCGGGATGGAGGCGCGCCGCGCGGGCTGCTTATCGGTCCACAGAACCATGGGATCGACGCCGAGCACGGACTCGGAAAACTGGTAGATGGCGTAGATGGTGCCGCGCATGTCCGCGCCGGTGAGGCAGACGAGGTGCTTGGTGCTCCCTGTGCTGGTGACGGAAAAGGCGAAGGCCTCGCGCTCGGAGGTGGTGGCGCAGGCGACGCCGGAGGGCATGTTTTCGCGCTGGGCGATGAGAATGGCGGTGGGTCCGGCGTCCTTCAAATCGCTCACCAGCCTCGGCGCCTGGCCGAAGACCTTGCGGAAGTCGTTCTCGAAGTCCTTGGTGGCGCGCTGCACGGGGCCGGACTCCCGCGGGCTTTCCACCAGCGTGACCGTGGCGGTGATCGTGGCCGGCGCGCTCGCGGTTTTGGGTGCGGCCTGTGCGTGAGCGCACGGCGCGGCGCAGACGAGGGCACCGAAGAAAAGGAGCGCTGGAACGGCGAACTTGCGATCTTTTGCGAAGCAGACGGCGGGACGCGGCATTTTTTCTCCTTGTGCATTCGCGAGAGCGGCTTTCGTACCGGGGAGCACGGGCGAGCAATGCTGCGCATCGAAAGAGCCGCTAAGCGATTCATCGAGGAAAATAGGAAGTTTGTTCGCGACACGAATTATACATAAGCGGCCAGGAATGGAACGCCCAAGAGTACGTTCTCTGCATCCTGTTCTCCCTCAAGGTTCACCGCGCGGCGGGTGCTACATTGAACTGTTCCTATTTTGTCCGCGGAGCTTCCCTTGTTGCCTGGATTTTGCGCCCGCCCGGCCGTAGTTCTCGCGGCAGTTCTCTCTCTTCTTTTCAGTTCCTCTGGCCGCGCGGCCACGCGCGTAAGCGCGGCGCCGGTTCCAGCCCAGATGCGCTCTTCTGCGTTCACGCTTACCGTGAACGGCCGTCCGGTGGACGTGGCGCACGCGGCCGCGAACTACGCGTTTGCGAGCTTCGAGGTGACCGGACCGGCGGAAGTAGCGGTTACGGCTGC
>JASHUF010000145.1 GCA_030040175.1 Acidobacteriaceae bacterium | reverse complement strand
GCTCGCGCCTGGCAAACTCCTGCTCAATCCGCTCCGTGACGCCGGCGCGCGCAAACTCGTAGGCCACGCGGATGCCGTTGTAGATGGCATTGTCGTTCGAAGAGCCGTGGCCGATAATGCAGACGCCGCGCACGCCCAGGAGCGGCGCGCCGCCGTACTCGGTGTAATCTAGACGCCGGCGAAAGTCGTTGAACGCCCGGCGCGAGAGCAGCGCTCCCACCTGCGCGGTGACGGTGCGCGTGAGCGAGGCGCGCAGCACCTCGCGGACAAAGCGGCCCACGCCTTCGCTGGTCTTGAGCGCCACGTTGCCCACGAATCCATCGCACACGATCACGTCGGCGTGGCCGTTGAAGATGTCGCGCCCTTCCACGTTGCCGATGAACTGGATGGGCAGCGCCTTGAGCAACGGCTGGGCTTCGCGGGTCAGGTCGTTGCCCTTGGTCTCTTCTTCGCCGATCGAGAGCAGCCCTACGCGGGGCTGGTGAATCTTGAGCACGCTGCGCGCGTACATTTCGCCCATCACCGCGAATTGCTCCAGGTTGTGCGCCTTGCAGTCCACGTTGGCGCCCACGTCGAGCAGCACGCAGGGGTTGCCCTTGGCAGTGGGCATGGGCGTGGCCAGAGCGGGCCGGTCCACGCCGGGCAGCGCGCCCAGCACCATCTTGGCCGTGGCCATGGCCGCCCCGGTGTTGCCGGCGGTCACAAAGCCCGCCGCCTTACCCTCGCGCACCAGCTTGAGCCCCACGCGCAGGGAGCTGTCGCGCTTGACGCGCACCGCAAGCGCCGCTTTCTCTTCCATGCCGATGCGCTCGGAGGCGTGATGAATCACGATGGGCAGGTCTTCGTTTTCGAGGTGCTCGTCGAGCAGGTCGTGGAGCTCCGGTTCCGGACCCACCAGATGCACGCGCACGGGCAGCGCACGGCAGGCCAGGATCGCTCCGCGGATCTCCGGCTCGGGAGCCTTGTCGGAACCAACGGCGTCGAGCGCAATGTTATAGAGCATCACGCAGGATTCTACAGGATTTATTTGACGGCTTCTTTAACTTCCAGCACGGCGCGGCCCTTGTAGGCCCCGCACTTGGGGCAGGCGCGATGGGGCAGCTTCTTCTCGTGACAGTTGGGGCACTCGGAGAGGCCGGAGGCGGTAAGAAAATCGTGGGCGCGGCGATTGGCGGTGCGGCGCGCCGAGTGGCGCCTTTTCGGATTCGGCATGGTAAGCAATTCCTTTCGTTCCTCGCCCCGACCAGCCGCTCCGCGCACAAAAAGCGGAATCAGGCCCCGGCTCGAGAGGCACCTCATCTTCCCGGAGGGCCTTGATTTTTCAGGACTTAATTCGGCCCCGCAATCCGGCCAACGCCTCCCACCGGGTGTCGGCCGGACCCGCTTCACAGGAGCAGGGCTGGAGGTTCCGGTTCGCGCCGCAGCGCGGGCATAGTCCCTTGCAGTCGGGCTTGCACAACGTCCGGACCGGCAGGGACAAAAGTACCTGCTCCCGCAGTACATCTTCAAGCGCAAGACTGTCTCTTTGATAATAACCGATTTCGGTCTCCGGCGCTGAAATGGCGCGCTCCCCGGTCGCGGAGTCGGCACCGAGGGGCCGGAAGATGAGATCGAATTCGGCGGCCAGCGGAATCTCCACCGGTTCCACGCAGCGGGCGCAGGGAACGCTCACTTTTCCGGCGAATCTTCCCTTAAGGCGAATATCGGCAACGAGCTCCCTGGGTCCGCGGTGCTCGTGAATCACTTCGGCCCGGCCGGACGTGGCCAGCGGCCCGGTCTGGTCAGCCTCGCCGCCAAAATCGAATGTCCGCGGCGGCAGCTCCACATCGAACTCGACCGGCTCGCGCTCGAGCTCGGTGACTTTGAACTCCATGCTAAGAGCCTATAGCATTCCGCCATCCGCCGTACGCCCGGGACGAGTGGGCTGAGGCGGCGTTTGCCGTCCCTGCGACACCCAAAAAGTTGTATCCCGGTCAAATCGGGTGCTATTTTCGCGCTGACTGGGACGGAAGTACACTTCCCTCTGAATCGGTGATATTCCGGTGTGCCGGCCACCGAGAGATTCTCCCCCGCCGATTCCGAGGTTCTGATTCATGGCGCGCCCAACCCTCGTCGCCCTGTTCGCGTTCGCCGCATTGGCTATCGGGGCTCGCGCGGAAACCATTTCCGGAACCATCCTCATCAAGAAAAAGTTGACCCGGCGCAACGTCACCGCGGAAGTTTCTGTCTATCAGCGCGGCACAGAAGCGCAGCTGGGCAAGGATCCGGAACAGGATCCGCTCGCCTATGAGCGCGCGCACGTGGTGGTCTATCTCGAAGGGCCCGGCCCGTCTGATTCTGCTGCCCGGGCCGCAACCGCTCCTGCCCAAATCGCCCAGCTCGGCCGCCGCTTTTCTCCCGATCTGGTTGTGATTCCGGTTGGATCCACGGTCTCGTTTCCGAATATGGATCCGATCTTTCATAACGTCTTTTCGCTTTCCAAAGCCAGAAGCTTCGATCTGGGGAGCTACGACAAAGGAGAGACCCGCCGCGTGGTGTTTCCCAAGGCCGGTATCGTCGATGTCTACTGCCACCTGCACCCGAATATGGCGGCAACCATCGTGGTGACTCCCAATCGCTGGTACGCACAGCCCGGGCCTTCCGGAGAGTTCCGGATCGACGATGTGCCTCCGGGCGTATACACGATCGTCGCGTGGCACCGGTTCGCCGGATTCTTTCGCAAGTCGATTACGGTTTCGCCCGGCCGCGGCGCCGTCGCCGACTTCCTGATTCCTCTCGAAGAGGAGCCGAAATAAGGCTTGGGAGCGCCGGAGCGCTTTCTCATGCCGGGAGCAAACATGGTAACGCGCTTCAGAACCCGCGCCTTTCTCATCAGCTTCGTTCCCTTTGCGCTCCTGCTGGCCCTGAGCTTCGGATTGATCCAGGGGCTGGTGCAATCGACTGTGCGCGACGGGCTGCGCGCCTCTCTGCGCGAGAATCAGCTTGCCATTGCGCACATTCATGCCAAGAGCGACCTCCAAAACAGCCGGTTCCTTAACGTGGCGGGAGAAAACCCGGCCTTGAAGGCGGGCATGGAGCTTCTCCTGTCGAGCTCAGATCGCGAAGCGGCGCGCAGGACAGTGGAAGATCAACTGCGCGAGCTCGGCGAGCACATGGGCTTCGACCTTCTGATTGTTTCCGGCCCCGACGGTACGCCCCTGGCCGGGGTGGTGCGGCAAACGGAAGAGGGTTCGCCGCGGAGCCAGCTGGTGCCCTTCCATCCTGCGCAGCGTGAAGGCAGTGACCGCGGGCTTCTGCTGCTGAACGGGCGCACCTTCCGCGTCGCTTCAGTGCCGGTGGATGAGAATGACGTGAATATCGGCGTGCTTTCCCTGGGCGAGTACTTCGACTTTTCCGAGTTCACGACGCCTGCCGTTCTCCTGCATGACGGCAAGGTCGTCGAATCGAACCTTGCCGATATTCCGTTCAGCGAGCTGGACGCGGCTCTGGAACACTGCGACGACCAATCGGAATGCAACCTGCGCCTGCGCGGCGCGACCTGGATATCCATTCCCGTGCAGTCGTACGGCGGAGGATACCTGCTGCGCAGTTTGGAAAATGTGGACAAGGCCACGGCGCCTATCCAATCGCGTTTGCACAACCTCTTTCTTGCGCTCACGCTGATCTGCGTGCTCATGGCGCTCGTCTGCAGCATCATTTCCTCCCGCTCCACGGTGGAACCTCTCTCCGTGCTGGTGTCGCACCTGCGCAATGCCGTGCGCACGGGCGTCTTGCCGGAATTCGAGGGAAAACCGTCGGCGATTCTGGAGATCCAGGAGCTGGCGGAAAACTACAACCGGGCCGCCGTATCCGTCCGCGAAGCGGGCAAGAATCTGGAAGCGGCCTATCTCGAGTTCATCGGCTCGCTTGCCAACGCTCTCGACGCGCGCGACCCGTATACATCCGGTCATAGCCGCCGCGTCAGCGAAATATCGTGCGCGATTGCGGCGGCGCTGCATCTTCTTCCTGCCGAGCTCGAGCGGATACGCATCGGCGCTCTGCTGCACGACATTGGGAAAATCGGAATCTCCGACAGCGTGCTGCGCAAGCCCGGCCGGCTTACCGACGAGGAATTTGCGCTGGTCAAGCAGCATCCGGTGATCGGCCGGCGGATACTGGAGGGCGTGCAGGGCTTCGCCTCCTTTCTGCCCGCCGTGGAGCTCCATCACGAGAACTGGGACGGCAGCGGTTACCCGAAAGGCGAGTGCGGCGAGAAGACGCCCATCGACGCCCGCATCATTCATGTTGCCGATGCTTACGACGCCATGACGACGGATCGCTCTTACCGGCGCGGGATGGCTCATGAGCGGGCCGTTGAAATCATTGTCGAAAATGCCGGAAAGCAATTCGACCCGAGGATCGTGGACGTGTTTACAAGGCTCCCGCGCGAAGCTCTGATGCGGCAAACGGCAGTGCCCGGAGCCTGGACGCAGGCCGCGGAGCGGGAAATGGCGGTCGCGGGATGAGCAGCCGGCCGCTCGCGCTCGCGTGTCTGGGCTCGTGCCTGTTGTGCGGAACGCTGCTCTCCACGCCTGCGTGTGCGCAGGAAGCGAATTCCGGGCTCGATCTTCGCGCCACGCTGAGCGGCCAGCTCATGGCATCGACCGCATTGACGGAGGCGCCGCGATCGGGGTCGCCGGTGAGCGCCGGCTTTCGCTCGGTGGTCTATCCCACCTGGAAGATCGATCAAAACTGGTTCGCCACCGGCGCCCTGCAGTTGGTCACGCGCCCTTATTTTTATGCGGACTTTTCAACTCCCGGCTACGGGGCCAAAGGCTACGTGCTGCAGGCCAGCCTGAATTACGCGCGCGTGTCCGGGAAAGGGTCGCTCCTGGTGCGTGCCGGCGAACTCTCCTCGGTCTTCGGCTCGTTCCTCCTGCGCTATGACGATGCGGACAATGCGCTCGTCGATCTGCCGATGGAATACGGCTATTATTACTCGCCGGTATCGACGCTTGGCGTTGCCGGCGCTGAAGTCGACGCAACCCGGGGCAGGTGGGATGCGCGCGCGCAGTTTGCCAA
>JASHUF010000144.1 GCA_030040175.1 Acidobacteriaceae bacterium | reverse complement strand
CTCAAGCTGCTGCAATAACACGAAGCCAGTAAAGCCGGGGAGGGGCGTCCTGTGGGCGCCCTTCCCTGCTCTATGGCATGAATGATTTCCAATCCGGCTATCGGCACCTTGGATGGCCGGCTGCTTCAAATTGCGACGGAGGAGACGGATGGGCACAGTCGGGTTGAGTTTCGGATCGCCGACCAGCGGCACGGGATTCGATGTAAGCGCGACGGTATCGCAGATTGTGGCCAATCTCCAGAACGTGGAAACGCCGTGGCAGAATCAATTGACCTCTTTGGAGAGCCAGGACACGGTGATCTCAAACCTGGGAACGCTGTTTTCCAATCTCTCCAACGATATGAGCCAGCTCACGGATTTTCAGGGCATCCTGGCGCAGAAGGAAGGCTCGAGCTCGAATACGAATGTGCTGGAGCTGACCGCGGCCTCATCTTCGGCGACGGCGGGCACGCACACCGTGGTGGTGAACAGCCTGGCGCAGACCTCGAGCGGGTATCTGGCCGAGGTCGCGGACGCGACCGACGCGCTTTCCGGATCGATCACGCTCCAGGTGGGCGACGGCACCGCAGAGACCTTCGCCATCGGCGCGGCGCCGGGCACGGGTGCTGCGGCCAATACCGTCTACACCGGCTCGGCGAGCGGCGACGATACGCTTTCGGCCCTGGCCTCGGCCATCAACGCATCGGGAGTGGGCATCAGCGCGAGCGTGCTGACCGACGCCACGGGTTCGCGGCTGAGCCTGGTCTCGGGCACATCGGGCGCGGATGGCGACATCACGGCGACGGACAACACGCTGACCGCGGCGGTCGAGAACACGCTGAGCTACTCCGGGACGGCGGGCACCGGCACTACGGGCTCGGGCGCTACCACCACTTCATCGGGCACGCTTTCTCCGGCCTCGAGCCTCAACGACACGCTTGCGGGATCGATCACGATCCAGGTAGGCAGCGGAGCGGCGGAGACGGTCGCCGTACCCACATCGAATGCCACCCTCACCGGTCTCGAGGATGCGATCAACACGGCGGGCATCGGGGTGACGGCGTCGATTGTGACCAACAGCGACGGCACCTCGAGCCTTGCCCTCACCTCGCAGACCGCCGGCTCCGCGGGGACGCTGACGGTGAATTCGAGCGTGACCGACAGCGTGACGGCGCTCGATTACAACACCGCGGAGACAGGCGCCAACGCCAGCCTGACGGTGGACGGCGTCAACCTGACCAGCGCTTCGAACACGGTCGCCGATCTGATTCCCGGCGTGACCTTTCAACTGCTTTCCTCCTCCTCCTCGCCGGTGCAGGTGGTCATCGGCAACGACAATACGGACGTGGAGAGCGCGGTGGGCCAGTTTGTCTCCGATTACAACTCGCTGATCAGCGCGCTGAACACGCAGGAAGGCAACACCAGCTCGGGAACACCGGAGCCGCTGTTCGGATCGCCCACCCTGTCTTTGCTGCAGGAAGAGCTGCTCAACGGGTTGACGGCGGAAAATCCGAGCGGTTCTCTCGACTCGATCTCCGCGGTTACGGGCACCACGCTCTCCGGCTCGCTGACGATTCAGGCGGGCGGCCAGACCGCGGAAACCGTCGTCATCGGCGCGGCGCCGGGCACGGGCGCAGCGGCCAACACCATCTACACCGGGAGCGGCGTGAACACGCTCTCCGGGCTGGCCAGTGCCATCAATGCGGCCGATATCGGCGTCTCGGCGGGCGTGGCCACCAGCGACGGCGAATCGACGCTGACGCTGACCTCGCAGACCGCCGGAACCAACGGCGCGCTGAGCGTAACTTCCGCGCTGAACTCGCAAACGCCCACGGCTTTGGGTTTCGCGGACTCCGGTTACACGAGCACCACGCCGGATAGCGGCACCATCGGCGATGCGGCTGCCGCCAGCGATGCTCTGAGCGGATCGCTGACCATCCAGGTGGGCAACGGGGTGGTGAACAACATCGCGCTCACTTCATCGGACGGCACGCTCGCGGGACTCGCCGATGCGATCAACAGCGCCGGCATCGGGGTCACGGCCGCTGTCAACTCGGAAGGCACGGGAGTGACGCTGACCTCGGGCACCAACGGGGCCGCCGGCGCGCTGACCGTGAACGCGAGCCTCTACGACACCACCGACACCACCAGCGCGGCCCTGAATTACACCTCTTCGTCGGACATCAACAGCCTGACCGGGCTGGGCATCAGCGTGAACAACGACGGCTCCCTGACCTTCGACGCGAACTCGCTGGACTCGGTTCTCAACTCCAATTACACGAGCGTGGTGGGCTTCTTCCAGAACGCCAACAGCTGGGGCCAGACCTTCTCGAACATGCTCTCCAACGCGGGCAACAGTTCGTCTGCGGGCGTTCTGGCGCTGGCCGCGAGCTCGAACAGCAGCACCGAATCCACCTTGAATGCGGAGATCTCCAAGGAGAACAGCTACATCTCCGCGCAGCAATCGAGCCTGACGGCGGAGCTGAACCAGGCCAACGAGACTCTGCAGGAGCTGCCGAACGAACTGGACGGCGTGAATGAACTTTACTCGGCAATCACCGGCTACGACCAGAGCCAGAACGGGTGAGACGGGCGATCGTCCGGTTTTGCTCCACACCTCGATTCCCAAGCGATAAGTTCCTCAAGAAATTGGCTCGCCGCACGATGAATTAAGAGGATCGCGGAAGCAAGACTTCCGCCAGGAGCCGCATGCCGATGGGAACCTACCGGGAACACGCACTCGAAGGCGCCTCGGCCGTCGATCTTGTGGTGGCGCTGTATGACGGGATGATCCGATTCCTTTATGCTGCCATGGCCGCGGTGGAGCGCGGCAGCGAGGATGGACGCCGCCTGGCGGTGAAGCGCGCGCTCGATATCATCCTCCATCTGCAGGCGCGGCTGCGCATGGATGTAGGCGGGCGGCCGGCGCAGGCATTGAGCGAGTTCTACGCTTCGATTTTTGCGCAGATCCTGCAGGCATCGCAGTCGGCTTCTAAACCCAAGTTCGAGCACGCGATTGAGTGCGTGAAGAACGTGCGCGACGCGTGGCGCGCGGTGGCGAAGGATCCCGAGGCCAATCGCTCCGCGGCGCGGGCGGATGCGCCGGGCAATCGCTCCTCCGGCGCAGGCCGGGAAGAGGAAGCGGCGGTTTCGAGCTGGACCGCCTAGAGCTGGTTGCATAGACCCTTTCGGGTCAGCTCCAAAGCATCCCTCAGGGGCTGAAGCCCGCTATATTATCGGCCATTTTTGGCGCGATTTGTGCAAACAAGTTCTA
>JASHUF010000143.1 GCA_030040175.1 Acidobacteriaceae bacterium | reverse complement strand
GGGCCGCACCTTGTAGTCGTCCTGGACGAATAACTGCGGCGACTTCCAGCGTCCGGCGAACTCAGGGGTATTGTTGGCATTCCAGCCACTGACATCGCCGAGCAGGAAGTCGGCGAAGGCGTCACCGCTGGTGGCCGCGGTGGAGCTGCCGGATTGCGATGTGTAATTGCCGGAATAGTTGAAGTTGCCGGGGTTTTCGTTGCCCCACGCAGTGGAGTCGGCACGGTTGATCAGAAACTCGCCGCCGAAGTGCAGCACATGGCGTCCCTTGATCATGGTCACCACATCGGACGGGTCGAAGACCATCTCCTTATAAACGGAGTGCGAAGCGCTTCCCACCTTGCCGCTCCAATAGTTGTTAATGCTGATGTTGGGAAAGACGGGATCTTGCAAGGAAGGCATGTTCAGCAATGTCGGATAGCTGTTATTCGTGCTGTAAGGCACGAAGAAGTTCAACTGATCGGTAAAGCCCAGGCGCGCCTCGTTGATGACGTGCGAGCTCACAGTCCACACGTCGGAGATCGCGGCGTTGTCGCGGCTCACGTCCTGTGCCTGGCCCTGGAGCGGGTAGAAGATGGCTGGAGACTGTGACGGGGCATCGCTCTCCGTCTCTGTGAGAGTGAGCCGATTGTTGGAAGCCAGATCGGTATCCCAGCGGCCAAAGAACTTGGTTTCTGGAGACTGGCCCGCGGGTCCGAGAATCTGGAAGTTGTTGGGCCCATAAGTGTTTACTGTCGCCGGATAGCCCTTCGTGGAGAGCACGTAGGTGATGATTGCCTTGGCCGCCGGGTCGATCATGGCTGAAGGAATCATGTTGCTGCCGTACTCCGAAGCAAAGGTCTGGCGCGTGACGCAGGGACAACCCTCGCCCTCGGTGGTGACCGTCTGCGTGGTGGGGTCGTAGAGGGTGGGAAATGGCACGGAGGCTCCCGAGCTGTTGGTAAAGTTCCCCGTGAAATCGCCTCCCAACTCGGCGGTGCTGGGCAACGTGACGGTCTGCACGTTCCCGGTGCCGTTGTTGATGGTGTGGTCGTAGTCGAAATAGAAGAAGGACTTGTGGAAGATTCCCCGAGGCAGGACCGGCCCGCCGACGGCACCCCCGAAATTGTTGAAGCGGAGATGGGGAATGCTTCCCGTGCCGAAGCCATAGCTCGCGGCATTCAAGGCATTGTTCTGGTTATACTCGTACGCCGCGCCATGGAAATTGTCGGTTCCGCTCTTGGTAATCTGGTTGTAGACGATGTCGCCGAGGCCATATTGCGCGGAGAAAGCGGTGGCGCTGACCTTCACTTCCGCCGTGGTCTCGAAGATGGTGACGTCGGAGTTCTGGCTCATGGGCAGAGTGGTCGTAGCTCCGTCCTGGAGGTACGACTGATAGGGCTCATTGCCGTTGATGGAGGCGCTGGTCCCAACGTTGTTGCCCTGTCCGGGAGCCTCGCCGTTTTGATTCTCCGGCGTTCCCACCGCGCCCGGCATCAACTGGATGAAGTTCTCCCAGTCGGCCCCGCCGCCGTTCCCGCTGCCCACCTGCGGCAGCTCGTCCATGGTGTCCGCCTCGAGGGTCGGTTCCAGCGAGCCGCTTTCGGTGTTGAGCTGGGGAACGTCGGTGGTCACAGTCACCTGGGTTGAAACCGTGCCGACCTTCATTTCGGCATTGACAGTTTCAATTCCGAGGGTCAGAGTAACGGGTCCGCGGACCAGGGTCTCAAAACCCTCCTTGGTGAAGGTGAGCTTATAGTGATCCTCCGGAATCGGGCCCGTGTCATAGAGCCCCGCGCCGTCTGTCTGATAAGTGCGCACGACGCCCTGGTCGATGTCGGTGACGGTGACGGTGACTTCGGGGATGATGGCTCCGGTGGTGTCCGTCGCGGTCCCTCGCAGGTCTCCCGAGTTCGTGTTCTGTGCCACGCATGCTCCCCCGCCGATCAACACGGCGCTGACCAAGGAAAGGGCGAGCAGGATCCTCCGTATCAGATTCCTCATGAATTTGCCTCCTGAACTGGTAACGATTGCCTCGTTTCAGCACCCGCGGCTCAAATTCTCTCCGGCACCGTGCCGGGTGCCTCGAAAAACTTCTTAGATTTCGCAAATCCCCTTAAGACAAACGGTTGTGTCAGAGCAACACTCCGCTTTTTGACTGCGGTTGGAATTAAATCACCCCTTTCGAAGGACTGTCAAGTCATTTCTCTGGCTGAAGACAATCGATTGAATTAGCGCTACGCTTAATGCCGCTCGGCGGCTGATCGCGCAGCGTGCCTCGGTCGAAAGAGGCAAGGAAACAGGGCTTGGGGAGAGCCTACACGGGAAACGGCACTTGCTTCACGGTGACGGTTCCATCGGCAATCGCCAATCCGGTGGTATCCGTCGCGCTCCCATGGAGGTCTCCCCAGTCCGTGCTCTGTGCATGACATGCTCCCCGCCGATCAGCACGCCGACAATTGGCGAAAGTGCGAACAAAATCCCCTGCATCCACCGCTCATGCGATTGCCTCCTCAACCACTTACGATGGCCGCGGACTCAGCCGCCGCGGCTGGCGTCTTTGCGCTCTGTCTGGGTTAACCGCGAAACTTCGTTAGTGAACTGGTTTACTTGGTTTTACATTTAAATCCAACTTTAGGATGACTGTCAACAGAAAAAGGCGGAAAAGAGCCGTGACGTGATACGCTGGCCTCGGATGCAGACAACGCGTAAGAAACCCACGGTGTCCACGCGCGCACCGGAAACCAGTTCAGGTCAACGGATCACACTGAAGAGGTTGGCCGAACACCTTCATCTGTCGCGAACCACTATCTCATTGATTCTCAACGATGTTCCGGAAGCAGCGCGCTTCCCTGAAGAGACGCGGAACCGTGTCGTGGAGTCTGCCAAGAGACTTGGATATCGCCCCAATTACTTCGCCCGTTCGCTGAATAGAAAGCCCACCTGCCTGATCGGAGTCATTGCGCCCGATTTCGGTGAAGGCTACGAGGCCGCGCTCCTCAGCGGCTTCCAACGACGTTTGTTGAATACCGGGTACACAACCCTGGTTTCCACCCACCTTTGGAACCCGGAGAACCTGCAGAAGGACGTCGAAGCACTCTGCGACCGCGGTGTCGAGGGCCTGCTGCTGATCAATTCCACGCCCAACGAATCGCCGGGAATTCCCTCGGTCACAATCTGCACAGACCGCTCGCCGATATGGAGCACCCGAATTTCCATCGATAACGCCTACGGCATCAATAAGGCCATAAATCACCTCGTCAGTCTCGGCCATCGAGATATTGCGTTCGTGAAAGGACCTAACGGGGGAGGTGACACTGAAGATCGCTGGAGCGCCGTCCTGGCAACATGCAAGAAGCTTGGCATTCGAGTCGACCCCGATCTTTGCGTTCAATTGGAGAAGCTTGAGCCTGCTGGCACGCGCCATGCCGAGGAGGGTCGAATGGCCAGTGAGACTTTGCTCCGTGCCGGCAAGCATTTCACTGCACTGGTGGTGTACAACGACATCTCGGCCATCGGCGCCATGACCGCCTTGCGAGAAGCCGGCCGCGAAGTCCCTGCAGGCGTTTCCGTCATCGGATTCGACGACATCGAATTCGCAAGCATTGCCAATCCGGCTCTGACGACCGTTCGACAGCCGCTTTACGAGATGGGTGCAACGGCGGCGGAAATCCTTCTCCGCAAGATTGTGGACGATACCTCTTCAAGAGACGTTCGGTTTCGTCCCGAGTTAATCGTACGATCGTCCACGTGCCCGCCTTCCCGAGCCGGCGCGAACGGCCAAGGGAAGCTCAAGTCCAAATATCCTTGCTAACGCATTTTCTGAGTAGCTGTATCCCGAAGACGGAAGGCAGAGTCGACGCGACCAACAGGGAGCGGCGACCTTACGAGGAAATGAAAAGGACACAGTAACTCAGAAAATGCCGTAAGCGCGATGTCCGCTCGAATTCCAGCATCATTGGAATTGCCAGGTGTCGGTGCGATCGGTATCCGGCAGCTCTCTTAAGATGGCAATGTTCTTGAGCGGCGCATCGCACGCCATCGCCGGCCGGGCGCTGCGCCGCGGGCGACGCCTGGCGGGGACGTGGGTTCGAACAGCGAGGAAGGCAGGCTGCCGGCGGCTGCAACAGACACGGCCAATTGCCGGCGCATCATTTCCCTTGAGTTCCCCCGTACCTTATCTGGGATTCAGAGCTCAAAGCTCTCCCGCATAGACTACTTCAGGCGCGCATGAGGGATCGGGAAACGCAGATGCACGCTCAGCCTGCCTTTTTGAAATCGAAGTAGCCCAGATTCATTTGCCCTTCGGTGAGGATATGCACGGTAAGCACGTTGGTTCCCCGGTTTAGCTTCACCTTGATGAGCCCAGGCGCGAGGTTCCAGTGGTGCCACTGCCGCCACGCCACCGGATCGGAAGCATCGAACGTAGACTCGATCTTCAGCGGCCCCGTCGCAGGTTCACCGTTCACGTCGACCGAGATGGTTCCACCGCGGTTCGAGGTGTAGAGCAGGTCTGCGCTATACCATGCGGATTGCTTCACATCCACGGTAAGGTTGAACCACTCCCCAGGAACGGTCCAGCCCACGTAAAACATGTTCGGCGGCGGTTGAACCTTGTCGTATTGCGTATTGTCGATCGGCGGGTTGCGATCCATCTTGGTATAGGAAATGTCCACGCCTTCGTTCATCCGGAATTCATTGAGATAAGAACCGTCGGCTGGATTGAGCGTCCCGCTGCCGTTGTTCTTGGCGTCGGAGTCGTGATAAGCCACTCCCTCGCCGCCGCGATCGTAGTAAGCGGAATACACTTTCCCCGGGATCTTTTGCGCTCCGTGGTGATAGCGGCTGTCTTGATACGGGGTGCCCTTGTATTGGGCCAGAAAATCCGCCCTGGAAGCGCTCTTGGCTCCGACAGCCGAGAACGCAGCCAGCATGAACCATAAACAGAACTTCTTTCGAGCCACAGCGCGTCCTCCTTGCCGATTTGACGGGGCCCATTATCTTCCTGAGAACAAACGGTTGTCTATACCCTCGTCATTTCCTCGGCCTACCATACATAGGTTCCCACCGACTCCGACGGCATTATCGTCTCAAGGAACTTTCCGTGATAGGCGATGACGAAGGTCTTGGGAAAGTTGCCCGTATTCGCGGCCACCAGCACGACCTTTCCCTCGGGCGTCAAAAAAGCTGCGGTCGAGAGCTGCTCCAGTTCGCTCGACCCGATGCGCACCGAACCCGGCCGCACAAATTTTGAAAAGTGCGCGAGGGCGTAGTACGCCACATTCAAGGTGGCTTTATCGCCGTCGAGGGTGATGGCGCCAAAGCAGGCCGTGCATCCGCCATCGTTGGTATGAGGGCCGGCATGCGGGTCGGCGGCCAGGTTCCAGAGCATCACGTTGCGGCTCCAATTGCGCGCAGCGCCAATGAGCACGCCGCTCACCGGATCGGCGATGCCGATCGCGTCCGACCC
>JASHUF010000142.1 GCA_030040175.1 Acidobacteriaceae bacterium | reverse complement strand
GTGGCCTTTCTTACCAACCCGGTGACCATGGAGCAACTGAAGGAAGTGGCGTTTGCCGGCGAGGTGATGCCGCAGAAGTCGACCGATTTCTATCCCAAGCTGCTGAGCGGGCTGGCGATCTATGCGCTGGAGTGAGGCATGTGCCCGTGGCGTGGGCCTGTGCGTAAGGGGAGATCCCTTCCATCCTTTCGACAAGGAATGCCGAAAGGATGGGGCGAACGGATTCTCAAGTGAAAGCGGGTGGATTGCGGCTGCGTTGCTGGCCGCCGCTTCCCTTCCCTGCATCGCGCAGGCTCCGGCGGGAGCACCCGCTGCGCCGGCGGCGCCGTTCGTGGTGGTGCTGGACGCGGCGCATGGCGGCGACGATAGCGGCGGACACAGCGGCAATTGGGCGGAGAAGAACTTCACGCTGGCGCTGAGCATGCGGCTGCGCTCGCTGCTCCAGGCACGAGGTCTGCAAGCGGTGACCACGCGCGAGCAGGACGTGACGCTGGACGCGGAGCGCCGCGACGAGATTGCAAACCACGCCGACGCGCAGGCGTGCCTGAGCCTGCATGCCTCGCTGAGCGGAAAAGGTGTGCACCTGTTTGTTTCTTCGCTGGCGCCGGTTGCGCCGGGACGGTTTGTGGCGTGGAAGACGGCGCAGGCGACGGCGGTTGCGCGCAGCCTGGGACTGGCGGGGGTGCTGAATTCGGCGCTGGGGCAGGCGGGGTTGAATGTGACCCTGGGAAGGACGGCGCTGCCGGTGGTAGACAGCATGACGTGCCCGGCCGTGGCGGTGGAGGTTGCACCTAATCCGAGCTCGGGGCAGAGCGCGACCGACAGCCTGAGCGACGCAGGCTACCAGGCGAAGGTGGCTGAAGCGCTCGCCGGCGCGCTGCTGGAGTGGCGGTCGGACGGGCTGGGTGACAGCGCGCGCGATGGTTCGCATGCGGGAGTGCACGAGCCGTGATTCCGCGCTACCAGACCGTGCTGTTTTTCGTGCTGCTGGCGGCCTCGATCATCATGGGCGCGGTGCTGTGGCAGCTACGCGACCGCGCCGAGCAGCGGCGGCTGCAGGCGCAGGCCTCGACGCCCACGCAGGCGCCCGAGGTCGCTCCGGCGGTGCAGGCCACGCTCATGGTGGCCAGCGACGCGGACGATTCCATGCAGGAGCGGATTTTGAGCCTGCCGCTGCCGCCGAGCGCAGGGGCGCGGGCGCGGGCCATTCTGGGCAAGCTGCTGGACCTGTACGCGGCGCCGGGCGCGGCGCATCCGGTGGACGGAGGGGCGAGCGCGATCGCACAGGTGTTTCTGCTGCCGGTGAGCGCAGGCGCGGAGGGGGCGAAGACCGGGGCTGAGATGGCGGTGGTGAACCTGACCAGCGCCTTCGCGGCCAGTCATCCTTCGGGAATTGAAACCGAGAGCTTGACGGTGCTCTCAATCTGCGCCACGCTGCACGCGAATCTGCCGCAGGTGACGGAGGTGCGCTTCCTGGTGGATGGGCAGGAGCGTGAGACGCTGGCCGGGCACGCGGACCTGACGAGGACTTATTTGACAGCGGAGGCGGAGCCGGCGGCGGTGGGAGCGGCGCCGTGAGCGGCGTGCCCACCATCGGCGTCTTCGATTCCGGCTTCGGCGGGCTGACGGTGCTGCGCGCGCTTACGGAGCGGTTGCCGCAGGCGCGGTTTGTGTTTGTGGGCGATACGGCGCGGCTGCCGTATGGCTCCAAGTCGCGGCGGACCGTGGCGCGGTATTCGGCGGAGAGCGCGCAGTTCCTGGTGCGCGCGCAGGGAGCCCAGTTCCTGGTGATTGCCTGCAACACGGCCAGCGCGCTGGCGCTGGATGCGATCGAGGATGCGGTGCCGGTGCCGGTGCTGGGCGTGATCGAGCCGGGCGCAAGCGCTGCGCGCGCAGCCTCGCAGACCGGAGACGTGCTGGTGGTGGCGACCGAAGCCACGGTGCAGAGCCATGCGTACGCAGCGGCGTGCAGCGCGCGGGGACTGCGCGCGCTCGAAAAGGCGTGCCCGCTGCTGGTGCCGCTGGTGGAAGAGGGATGGACCGAGCATGCGGTGACGGAGGAGGTGGTGCGCATCTATCTCGACGAGTTGCGCGCGGAGGCGGCGGCACGCGGGATGGTGGCGGACACGCTGGTGCTGGGATGCACGCACTATCCGCTGCTGCGGCCGGTGATCGAGCGGGTGCTTGCTTCCGGCGACGCAGGCGCCGTGCGGGTGATCGATTCGGCGGAGTCGACGGCGGAGGCCGCGGTGGGTTTGCTCCATGCGCAACCTGGAACGCGCGCGGGCGCGATTGCGGAGACCGAGATTCGATGCTTTGCGACCGATTCGGTGGAGAAATTCGAGCGCCTGGGATCGAGATTTCTGGGCCGGCCGGTAGGCAAGGTGGAGCTGCTCGATCTGGGAGGGTGAGTTGTCTCCCACCCTAGCCGCAAAAACAGAGACGCGGCGAGGGTGGGGCACCCCGGGAGCCGTGCTTTCCCAGGTCCCGCAATCGGGACCTGGAACACCCAAATAGTTGCGGCGGCGCTGCTATGCTTGGCGAAAGAGACGGAGAAGGAATGATCGATTTGAAGGGCAAGACGGCGGTGGTCTTCGGCGTGGCCAACAAGCGCTCGATCGCCTGGGGCATCGCGCAGAAGCTGCAAGAGGCGGGTGCGACGCTCGCGATCGGCTACCAGAACGAGCGCATGAAGCTTGAAGCCCAGGACCTCATCGACAAGCTGCCGGGCGCCTCGGGCTTCCAGTGCGATGTATCGAGCGATGCGGAGATCGGAAGCGTCTTTACCGCACTCCAAGAGAAGTATGGCAAGATCGACATCCTGGTGCATGCGATAGCGTTTGCACCGCCCGAGGACCTGCACGGCGAGTTCCTCAACACCAGCCGCGCGGGGTTTCGGGTGGCGCACGAGGTGAGCGTGTACTCGCTGATTGCGCTGAGCCGGGCCGCAGCGCCGCTGATGACGGAGGGCGGCAGCATTCTGACCATGACCTACCTGGCGTCAGGGCGCGTGGTGCCGCACTACAACGTGATGGCGCTGGCCAAGGCTTCGCTCGAAGCCACGGTGCGCTATCTTGCCTTCGAGCTGGGACCGAAGAACATCCGCGTGAACGCGATCTCCGCAGGTCCGATCAACACGCTGGCCGCGCGCGGCGTGGGCGACCTGGGCGAGATGCGCAAAGCGCAGGTGGAGCGCTCGCCGCTGCACCGCAACGTGGATCAGGGCGAAGTGGGCGGGACGGCGCTCTATCTCGCCAGCGACCTGGCCAGCGCGGTGACGGGCGAGACGATCTACGTGGATTGCGGGTACAACATCATGGGGTTTTGAGGGTTCCTTCGGGCTCGATTGTGCTGAGTGGAGGTCCGTGCTTTCCCACCCTAAACGCAAAGAACGCGCGATGGATGGGGTGCGGAGAATTGTGGTGGCTCAGGCACGAGGAGTGGAGGGTTGTGCTTTCCCAGGTCCCAAAGTCGGGACCTGGGGCACCCAGACTCGTACCAGCTCGCTGACTTGCTGACTCGCTGAGTTGCCGAGCCGCTAGTCTTTGAGCGTGACGGTGATCTTGCGGGTGTCGCCGCCTTCGGCGGTGATGAGGATTTCGCCGGTGGCGCGCTTTTTGATGCTCTTGAATTTGTCGCCCCACTCGACGAGGACGAGCGCGTTGGGGGTGAGGAGCTCGTCGAGGCCGAGGGTTTCGAGCTGGCGCTCGCTTTCGAGGCGGTAGACGTCGAGATGGTAGAGCTTGACGGGCTGGTCGCCGCGCGTGCCGTCGTACTCGTGGAGGAGGGTGAAGGTGGGGCTGGTGACTTCGTCGGGCTCGGCGGCGTTGAGGGCCTGAACAATGCCTTTCACCAGTGTGGTCTTGCCCGTGCCGAGCTCGCCGCGCAGGAGCAGGAGCTGCGGCGGCTTGAGCAGTTTGACGAGCTTGCGGCCCACCTCGATGGTGTCCGCGCCCCTGAGGGTTTTGAACTCGTGAATGCGGCCTTCTTGAGTACGGCCCTCTGGGGGTGGCGCCGTGTTGGTCATGATGCGGCCTCGAACGGGGCCGCGTCCGGCGGCAACCCCTGTATGCAAACATACCCGTTTGCCCGCCGCGAGGAAAAGCGAAAAGCCTGTGCAAGGAAGGCGAGCGAATCCGTGGGGAGAAAGGTGTGCTCGTCGCCGGAGCGGACGGCGAAGTCGGCGGCGAGGCCGTGGAGGTAGACGGCGGCCTCGACGGCGCGCGCGGGATCGGCGGGATATTGCGCCAGAAGCCCGGCGATGAGGCCGGTGAGGAGATCGCCGCTGCCGCCCTTGGCCATGCCGGGATTGCCGGTGGTGTTGACGGCCACGCGGCCATCGGGATGGGCGATGAGGGTGCGCGCACCTTTGAGCACAAGCGTAACGCGATGGCGGCGGGCAAAGGCGCGGGCGGTTTCAAGCCGGTTGGCCTGGATTTCGGCGACGGTCGAGCCGGCCAGGCGGGCCATCTCGCCGGGGTGAGGGGTGAGGACAAGAGTGCGGGCGCCGTTGCCGGCGAATTCGGCAAGGCGCCCGGTGTGCGCGGCGAGGATGTTGAGGGCGTCGGCGTCGAGGACGGCGGGAAGATTGGTGGCTGAGAGCAGGCCGAGGACGAATTGCGCAGTTTCCGGAGACTGGCCGAGGCCGGGACCGAGGGCGAGAACGGTTTTGCCCTGAGCGAGCGCGGCGAGGCGATCGGGCGCGAGGTTTTCCGCGGAGACGGCGCCGGCGGAAGTGGCGGCGAGAGGCCAGGTCATGAGCTCGGGCGCGAGCGAAGAGACGGCCGGGAGCGCGGGCTCGGGGACGGCGGCAGTGACGAGGCCGGCGCCCGAGCGCAGAGCGGCGAGCGCGGTCATAGCGGGTGCGCCGGCTTTGCCGCCCGCGGAGCCGAAGGATCCGCCGGCGACGAGGACGTGGCCGAAGTTGCCTTTGTTGGCGGCGGCGTTGCGCGGCGCGCGGGTGAGCGCGGTGGAGGATCCAGCCCAATGGAGATCGAGCGTAGAGACAATGGCTTCCTCCGGCGAGCCGATGGGCGCGACGACCACAGGTTGATGCCAACTGCGCGTGAG
>JASHUF010000141.1 GCA_030040175.1 Acidobacteriaceae bacterium | reverse complement strand
TCGAACAGCTCGATCCATGGACCCATGACTACAACTTCCACCGCCCCCACGCAAGCCTTAAACTCAATACACCCGCTTCCCGATCCGGCCTGAATCGGAACAACCTCTTGAGCCTCCACAGCTAACGCATTTTCTGAGTAGCTGTATCCCGAAGACGGAAGGCAGAGTCGACGCGACCAACAGGGAGCGGCGACCTTGCGAGGAAATGAAAAGGACACAGTAACTCAGAAAATGCCGTAGCAAGGCAGCGAGCCAGCAACCGAGCAGCGCG
Organism: Acidobacteriaceae bacterium; assembly: GCA_030040175.1. Taxonomy (GTDB): domain Bacteria; phylum Acidobacteriota; class Terriglobia; order Terriglobales; family Acidobacteriaceae; genus Telmatobacter. Next base: position 2,975 of record JASHUF010000141.1, on the reverse strand, counting down.
GCCAGTGGCCGGGCCATCGATTGGGGTCAGCCACGGCGGCGGGCCGGCGCCGGCCCGCTGGACTCGCGCACGACCAGCTCCGGGCTCATCACCAATTCGGAAGGAAAGGCGCGGTCGCGGTTGGCGATGCGCTCGAGCAGGATCTGCGCGCCGCGGCGGCCCATCTCGGTGAGCGGCTGGCGCACGGTGGTGAGCGAAGGCGTGGCGTAGGCGGCCGAGAGCACGTCGTCGAAGCCGACCAGGCTCACGTCTTCGGGCACGCGCAGGCCCGCCTCCTTGAGCGCGCGCATGGCGCCGATGGCGGCGATATCGTTGAAGCAGAAGACGGCGCTGAAGTCGCGCGTGCGCTCGAGCAGCGCCTTGATGGGCTTGTAGCCGATCTCCGGGGCCATGGGGTGGTGGCCGGTCTTCATCGACCAGCCGGCGGTGTCGATGCGCACCACCAGGCCGGGATCGAGCTTGAGATCGAGCTCGTGGGCCACGCGCTGGCAGCTCTCCCAGCGGAACTCGGAGTCGGGGATGGCGCGCGGGCCGCGCAGGATGGCGATGCGCTTGTGGCCGAGCTGGTTCAGGTGGCTCATGGCTTGCAGGACCGCGCTGTGGTGGTCAAGGACGATATTGGTGACGTTTTCCGCGTTCACGTGCGCGGAGATGGCCACCACGGGAACAGGCACGCCCAGGTCGTCGGTGGACGTGTTGAGCAACAGAAAACCGTCCACGGCGCGCTCCACCAGCATGCGCGGATACATCTCGATCAGCTCGGGCTTCCAGTCGTGGCAGGCGGTAAAGTAAAAATAATGCGCCGCGGTCAGCTCCTCCACCACCCCGCTCATCACGCGGGTAAAGTAGCCTTCGCTCAGGTCGGGCGCCAGCACCCCCACGCTCATGGATCGGCTTTGCCGCAGCGAGCGCGCAAAATAGTTGGGCCGGTAGTTGAGCCGCTTGGCGGCTTCAATCACGCGGTCGCGCGTCTCCTGGGGGATGGATTTGGCCGAAGGGGAGTTGTTCAGGACCAGGGAAACCGTGGTCTGCGAGAGCCCCAGGTGCTCGGCGAGCATGCGCAGGTTCACATGCCCGGAGCGGTTAGCAGATTTTCCCTTTGCCATGTTGGAGTTGTAACACGTTTGGGGCGGGACCGAGAACGCTCTTGCTCGCGGGCGCATCGGTTGCAGTAGGCGGGGAAGGTGCGGCGGGTTCAAGACTGCGCGCGGACGCCGTTCCGGGAGCGGTTTCGCCGTATTTGCGCCGCGCGCGAAGCCTTGGTGAGGCCGGGGATACGGACAGGCGAGCACCGGCGGCACCTGCTATCCGCTTGTTTTCCGCCTGTATGCGCTTGATTTCGCACACTTGTAACCTAATATTCATATTGGCCCGGTAGCCTCATGTCTGTGGAAGTCAGAGTGCCCGAAATTCGCATCCGCGAAGCTCAACCCCAGCCGGATCCGGCAACTCGACACGGGAAGGGCGCGGCGGATGCGCCCGGAGAAGGACACTCGCCGGTGCGGCGCTTTCTGCTTGCGCGCGGCAACTCGGCTCTGACCGACCGCGGATTTCACTGGCTGATGGTGCTTTGTGCGTTGAGCATCTTCGGCATTGTGGCGCTGATTGTGTGGGAGTTGCTGAAGGGTTCGCACATGGCCTGGGCGAGCTTCCACTTCGGGTTCTTCTACAAGTCTTATACCGATACATACAGCGGCCAAACGTCCTACTGGGACCCGGTCAACGGGCAGTTCAGCGCGGTGCCTTTTGTCTACGGCACGCTGGTTTCGTCGTTTCTGGCGCTGCTGATTGCGGTGCCGCTGTCTATCGGCGTGGCGATTTTCATTACCGAAATGTGCCCTGAGTTTTTGCGTGGCCCGCTCTCTTTTCTCACCGAGTTGCTGGCCGCGATTCCCAGCATTGTTTACGGCCTGTGGGCGTTTTTCGTGCTGGTGCCTCTGCTGCGCGTGCACGTTAATCCCCTGCTGACGGCGGCTTTTGGCTGGACTGGATTGTTCAGCGACGACAATCCCACCGGGTTGGGATTCACGGCTGCCAGCATCATTCTGGCCATCATGATTCTGCCCATTATCTCCTCGCTCACGCGCGAGGTGATGACGGCGGTGCCGCACTCGCAGCGCGAGGCGGTGCTGGCGCTGGGCGCCACGCGCTGGGAGATGATCCGCATGGGGGTGCTGCGCAACGCGCGCATCGGCATCGTCGGCGGCATTATCCTCGGTCTGGGACGCGCGCTGGGCGAGACCATGGCCGTGAACATGGTCATCGGCAACACGCCGGAGATTCACAAATCGCTGCTTTCGAACGGCACCTCCATGGCGTCAGTGCTGGCCAACGAGTTTGCCGAGGCGGTAAGCGATCTGCATCGCAGCGCGCTGATTGAGATCGGGCTGGCGCTGTTCATCGTCACCATCATCGTAAACGCGCTGGCGCAGGTGCTGGTTTGGGCGGTTACGCGGGGAGCGTCGTCGCAGGCGCATTGAGGGGGTTGCTGGCTTGAGTTCGACCGCATTTGAATTCCGGTCGCGGATGCGCGGGGCCACGGACGTTGCCGTGACCACGCTGGCCATTCTGGCCACCGTGATCGTGGTGATGCCGCTGGTGGTCATCTTCGGCTACCTGCTTTACAAGGGCGCGGCTTCGCTCAACGTGGCCTTCTTTACCCACGTGCCCAAGCCGCCGGGCGAGCTGGGCGGCGGCATGGCCAATGCCATCCTGGGCTCGGCCATCCTGCTGCTGCTGGCCAGCGCCATCGGCATTCCCATCGGTATCGGCGGCGGCATCTACCTGGCCGAGTTCGGGCGCGGCAGCAAGCTGGCCAATGCCGTGCGCTTTACCGCCGACGTGCTCAACGGCGTGCCTTCGATCGTGATGGGTGTGGCGGTTTACGGGCTGGTGGTGAGCCAGCAGCACTGGTTCATTCCTTTTTCCGGCCATTTTTCCTCGTTTTCCGGAGGCGTGGCCCTGGGCATCATGAT
>JASHUF010000140.1 GCA_030040175.1 Acidobacteriaceae bacterium | reverse complement strand
GGTCTGGGTGTCCACAGTTCAGTGTGGCAGGGCGCGGGTTAGCGTGTAAAGAAAGGAAAAGTCGTCGGTAACCCGGGCTATTCGTAGTGAAATCGCGCTTGGATAAACTCCACGCGATCGGCGAAAACCCGGTAAACCAGTCGATGCTCTTCAGTAATTCTTCGGCTCCAGCAACCCGCGAAATCGTGCCGCAGCGGCTCAGGTTTGCCAATTCCCTGGAAGGGGTCAGTGAGGACGGCCGCCATCAAGTCGAGAATCCGGAGCGCGGTTTTGCGGTCGGTCTCAATCCAGCGCCGCAGGTCCTCGAGAAAATGCGTGGAGAGGACAGCGATTTTGGCGCCTTGCCTTGTCATTTTGGGTCAGCGCTTTGCGTCAAGGCCGACTGAGCGGCGGAGTTCTGCCACAGTCATCTTCTTCCCTTTGCCGCGATCGAGTTCGCGCAGAGATTCGAGCAATCGCCTGGCGTTTGCCGGTGAGCGCAGCAGGTGCGCGGTTTCGTCCAGGCCCGCGAGCTCGTCGGCGGCGATGATCGCCACATCGCGTGCGCCGCGCCTCTTCACGACAATCACTTCGCGGTCGTCCACGGCACGGTCGAGATACGACGCCAGATTCTCGCGGAGAGCAGTGTAGGTGGTTTCGATGGACATATCTGAATCGCCTTTCAAAATAAGGTACAGGATTCCTGTACGTATGTCAAGATGGCAATACTTCACGGCAGCTTCGCCGCAGCCGCAACCGGGTCCCTAATGATCCTTGCCGGCGAGGAAGATGCGGGGTTGGTATTGTGCGGCCTCACGCGCGGTGAGCTGATGCGACCAAGGCACGCGCGCCGCCGGGTTGGCGCCCGGTCCGGTGGAGCGATACTCGGCGTAATAGGCCAGCGGCGCAGGGTCCCGATTTCCCCACGCGCTCCATCCCTGCGGGATCACATCCGCAGGGAGCTCCGTATTGATATAGACCACGCGCGCATACGGCCTCCACGGCCGGCCCAGGCTGATGGTGTCGCGGTGCCGCGCAGTCGCTTCCGCCGCTCCCGGCGCGGCGCCTTCCGCCGGCTCAGCTTCACCCGTCACTTTGCTGTCGAGAATCACGTAGCCCGTAGTCTGCTCGGGCGAGGTGCGCGACTGCGCAGTCAGATACCCCGGTTCATCGGCGTGAATCTCGTCGTGGTCGAAAACCGCGGTCGCGTTGCCGAAGATGAAGTCCACGCCGCCCTCGATGTAGGAGTCCACATAATACTGCCGGCCGTATTTTCGAAGGTGAGGTTGTCGGCTTCAAAGCAGTCGCCATTAATCTCTACGGTCTCGGTGAAGAATGTTCCGCCGGCCTGTTTCGCGTTCAGGCTGTTGGTGATCACCACGCCGGCAGGTGTCTTCGCCATCCCAACCAGGGTGATGTTGGCATGGTTCTGCGTCACGATCACACGCTCGTGGTAGACACCCGGCGCAATCTCGATATACACGCGCTCCGGCTTGCCGTCCGGACCGTTGCCAGCGAAGGGGTGATGATCCAACGCCATCTGGATGGTGGGAAACTCGGTTGGGCCTTCGACGCCGGTCTTCACATGGGGCGAGACCCGCACGTGCACGCCCTGCGCGCGGGCAAATGGCTCCGGCCCCGCGCCGGCCAGCAGAGCCGCAGCTACCACCAGGCAGCGTTGTCGCATCTTCATCGGCCTCTGGGACCCTGCCCCCTTTGCCGAGTCCACGCGTTGGCGCCAACCCGCTGCGCGCTGGCCTGCATGTGGTAGCCTGTTGGGCAACGTAAAGTGTGCCGGGCTGACCCAGGTGACCCCGATCTCCCGTTCCGCCGCCGTGTAAGTCGCTCACGCCGGAACGACCCCTGGCCGATCCACATCCCCCGAGAGGATCTTCGATGCAATCTCGCGGTATTCTTCTTCTGCTGCTGTCGGCTGCAACCGTGTGGGCGCAGGCGCCCGCTCCATCGCAGTCTTTGAGCACGCCCACTTCCGAGCCGCCCGTCATCAAGAGCTTCGATGCCTCGGCCATGGACCTGACAGCGGACCCGTGCACGGATTTCTATCAGTACGCTTGCGGCAACTGGATGAAGAACAATCCCATCCCCTCAGACCAGATTATCTGGGCCCGGTTTTCTGAGCTGATCGAGCGCGACCGCTATCTGCTGTGGCAGGATCTCGACGCCGCGGCCAAAAATCCGCAGACGCCGCTTCAGAAGCAATATGGCGACTTTTACGCGGCCTGCATGGACACAGACACCATCGAGAAGCTGGGGCTGGCGCCCATCCGGAGTTCATGGTCTGAGATTGACCGGCTGAAGAGCATCAAGGGAATTCCGGCCCTCCTGAGCCGGCTGGAAAATCAGGGCACGCCGGATGGATTCTTCGAGTTCGGAGTGAGCGTGGATGAAAAGGACTCGACGAAACAGATTGCCGAATTGATCCAAGGCGGACTTTCGCTGCCCGACCGCGACTACTACATCGTGGACAACAGTCACTTCGCTACCATACGCGATCAATACGCCGCCCACATGAAGAAGATGTTCACCCTCGCCGGCGACTCGCCCGACCAGGCCGCGCGGGAGGCCGCGGCGGTAATGGAAATCGAAACCGCCATGGCGAAGGCCTCCACCAGCCGCACGGATCTGCGCGATCCCGAGAAGCATTACCACATCTACACGCTGGCGGAGCTCTCGAGCCTGGCTCCGGATTTCGACTGGAACGTCTACTTCCGGGGTATCGGTATCGGCCGCTTCGACTCCCTCAACGTGGCCACGCCCGATTTCTTCAAGGCGCTGAGCGGCACGCTCGCCAGCGAGCCGCTCGATGCCTGGAAGAGCTATTTGCGCTGGCATGTCCTGCACGAGCAGGCTGCGAATTTGCCCAAGGCATTTTTCGATGAAAACTTTGACTTCTTTCAGCACACGCTGGGCGGCCAACAGGAGCCGCAGGCGCGCTGGAAACAGTGCACGAGCCTGACCGATGGCGCGCTGGGCGAGGCCGTCGGCCAGGACTGGGTGAAACAGAATTTTCCGCCCGCGGCCAAAGAGAGCATGGACCGGCTGGTAGCGGCACTCGAAAAAGCATTGGGCGAAGACATTCAGGGATTGCCCTGGATGTCCGACCAGACCAAAAAGGCAGCCGAGCAGAAGCTGTCCATGATCCGCAATAAAATCGGCTACCCGGAGAAATGGCGCGACTACTCGAGCGTCAAAGTCAGCCGCGCGGAGCTTATCGAAAACACGCATCATGCGGCTGTCTACGAGCGCAATTACGAATACGCCAAGCTGGGTAAGCCGCCCGATGAGAAGGAGTGGACCATGACTCCGCCCACGGTCAACGCCTACTACGAAGTTTCGTTCAACGACATTAACTTCCCCGCAGGCATTCTCCAGCCGCCGTTCTTCGACTTCAAGGCGGACCCGGCCGTGAACTTCGGCGCCATCGGCATGGTCATCGGTCACGAGATGACGCATGGCTTCGATGACGAGGGCTCGAAGTACGACGGCAATGGCAACCTGAAAGAGTGGCAGACGGCGGAGGACCGCAAGGCATTTACCCAGCGGACGGATTGCTTCGTCCACGAGTACGACGGTTTTCTGGCTGCCCCGGCCACCGCCGGTGCGCCGGCGCAGTATGTCAACGGCCATCTCACCCTGGGCGAGAACACGGCCGACAATGGCGGCTTGCGCCTCGCCTATCAGGCCTTGCTGGCCACGCTGGCCCAGGAAGGCGAGTCGATCGACGAAAAGATCGACGGATTTACCGAGGCGCAGCGCTATTTCATCGGCTTTGCTCAGGGGTGGTGCCAGAACGTCAGGGATGCGGCAACCCGCCGTTTTGCGCTGATCGATCCCCACTCGCCGGGTAAATGGAGAGTCAACGGAACGGTGCAGAATTTCGACGAGTTCGGTAAGGCCTTCGGGTGCAGGAAAGGGCAGCCCATGGTCCCGGTGAACTCGTGCCGCGTATGGTAGTGCGGCCACTTCCCGGCGCCGGCCGCGCCGGGCTTGCAACGCGGCTGAGTGTTCTCCACGGCGCGATTTTTTTGTCGCCGGCCGCGTTGACCTTACCGCCCGTCGCGCGTCCAAAATCGCGATTGCATCCTGAAGACATTGTCGGGCGCCGCGGCGTTGCAACCGCTTGCGCCACCTGGAAGACGCGGGTTGAATCCGTGTCCTGATTCCGGAAGATACTGGAAACACTAGGCACGACCTACCCCCGGCTTTTACAATGCAGCAGGGACCCGTCCCACCCCAGCCCTGCTCGGGAACGACCAAACCTGACGGCTGAAGCCGTACCAGGATGAAGGAATCGCATGAGGTTTACGAAATTCGGCTTGGCACTTCTGATCGGCGCGCTTTCGCTGGGTGTCGTCTTCGGCGTGACGTCTTGTGTGGAGAGTTATACAGTCGGCTTCTTGTATGTAACGGGTACGGCAACCCTCTCGACCGGCAACTACGGCTTCATCAGCGGCTACAAAATCGATCACAACACGGGCAAGCTGGCTCCCGTTAACGGTCTGCCGATTTCTTCCGAGGGCGCCAATCCCGTGCGCGCCGTGCTCACCAGCAGCAGCCGCTTTCTTTACGTGCTCAATCGCGGCGTGGACGCCGAAGGCAACGGCGATTGCACCACCGACGATCCCTGTACCGGCTCGACGATCACCCAGTTCATCGTGGGCGGCAACGGCATTCTCACGTACCAGAACACCTTTTACACCCAGGGCATTAATCCCTTCCGGCTGATCGGCGACCCCACCGGCAATTATCTTCTCGCGCTCGATCACGATTCTCCCTCGAGCGCGGCCTGCCAGGCAGCCCTGGGCGCCTCCGTCACCTCCTGCGGCGACATCACGGTCTTCCAGATCAACCAGAACACGGGACGTCTCAGCGTCATCCAGGACGCCGCCGTCACCGCGGCCAACTGCCCGAGCGCATTGCTGCCCTGCCCGCTTACCTACTTTCCTGTTCCCGCCAATCCCGTCGACTTTCTCCTGTCCGGCGGGTACATCCTCACGTTGACCGCGGCGAATCCGCAAGCCTCCTTCCCTTACAGCGGCGGAGGCATCGTATGGCCTTATGCGTATAGCTCCACCAGCGGCCAGTTGACGCTGAGCGCCAACAGCGCGCAGCAGCTCAGCGATCCCTATACCGCGAGCGGCCTGGTGGGCGAGGGCAACGCCATCGTCAGCGGGTCGGGCGTAGTCTACGTGCTCGATAACGAGCCGGCTACGATTCCGAGTTGCCCGACCACAACTTGCAACTTCAACCCCGGAACATATTCGAGCCATATCCTGCCCTTCACCGTAGGCACGGGCGGAGCCTTGCAATCGGAAACCAGCGGCATCGTTCCCGACGATCCCTCGCTTTCCAATCCCATTCAGCTGCTGGTCGAGAGCAAGGGCAAATATCTTTATCTTGCCAATGACGGGAGCAACGTTGCCGGGATCTATCCGGCCAGCAACATCGCGGCCTACGTTATCCAGACCTCGCCTTATGAATTGAGCTTTGTGCTGGGTGAGCCCTTTGGCTCCGGCTCCGCTCCGCAATGTATTGTGGAGGACCCCTCCAACCAGTTCATTTACGAGGCCAACGAAGGCGATTCCACCATCACCGGGCGCATACTCGATCCGCTCTCCGGCGAGCTCGACGGCATGCGCGTCACCAGCACCTATCCGCTGCCGGGTCCGCCTACCTGGTGCCTGATGGACGGGCGCACGGGATGATGGGGCGCGCGGCTCTGGCGGTGTTTCCAGCCTGGCCGCGCCTTCGAACGGCTTCTGGAAATCTGGCGCCAGCGGCGCGAACCGGAGCCTGGCGCAAAGCGGACCGGCGCGAACCGCAGCGTACTCGCGGATTCCGGGGTTCGGTTCGAACTGATTTTTCTTGGAGGGTGCTCCCCTCCCGGCCTTTGACGAAAGATGCGCATGAAGTTCAACAAATCGAGTCAGCTTGGCCTGGTTGCAGCGGCCAGTCTCCTGGCGGCAACGCTGGTCACGGCCTGCTCCCAGATTAACGAAACCCTTACCGTGGATTTCGTCTTCGTAGCCAGCTCCAAGGCTGCGGGCGCCAACAACTACGGCCAAATCGACGTCTTCGAGATCAACTCGGAATCGGGCAAGATGCGTCATATCCCTGCATCGCCGTTTCCCTCCGGCGGCCGCGATCCCGTCTCCGAGGCCGTCTCCGCCGACAACGGCAGCCTCTTTGTGGCCAATGAGCTTGACAACAATATTGTTCAGTTTGTCATCGGCACGGACGGCAAGCTCTACCCCTTTAACACCGTGAACACGCCGGGGATCTTTCCCCTCGCCATCGCCGCCGACAAATCGAATCTCTATGTGGCGGACACCTATCAGCCGCTGGCGATCTGCTCCGCAGCCGATCCCTGCTCCGGTTCGATCGGCGTCTTTCCGCTGACTGCGGCCACCTCAAGCACGCCTGTGGGCATTAACCCGGCGGCCGGCAACGCGGCCAATTCTTCCAATTACTGGCCCATCGAGATTGCCGGTTCGAGCGACATAATCGTTCCCACCGCGATCCGGGTGGCTTCCGGCACCAACGATG
>JASHUF010000015.1 GCA_030040175.1 Acidobacteriaceae bacterium | reverse complement strand
CCGTAACCAGCAGCACCAGCGGCGCAAGAAAATGCACCAGCGCATCGGCGCGAAAGGGCACCACGTCTTCCTTGGTCAATGCCTTGATGCCGTCGGCAACTGGCTGAAAAAAACCGAAGGGGCCCACGCGGTTGGGTCCGAGCCGGTTCTGCATGCGCCCCAGGCCCTTGCGCTCAAAGACCGTGGTGAGAGCAAAGAGACCGGGAAAGACGCATACGATGGCGATCACGCCCAGCAGCACATCCGCCGCGGGCCGCAGGCCGCTGGGCAGAAAGTGCACCAGCCACTCGCGCAACAAAATGAATATCTGATCGAGCTCGGCCGCAAAGGTCACGGGCTAACTTCCTCCCGCGGCCGGCGCTCCCGGCTTGGGCGCCGCGGCTTTCGCAGCCGCATCGGCAGCGGCTTTTTGCGCGGCTGCCGCGGCCGCAGCCTTCGCCTTGGCTTCGGCCGCCTTCTTCTCTTCGGCCAGCCGCGCGTCCACCTCCGCAGCTTCGGTGGGATGGATCGAATGGTAATACTCGTTCGATTTCGCCAATTCGCGGCAATCGAGCAGCAGCCCGCCGAAGCGGTCGCCGGTCGCGAGCTCGAACTCGGTATCCATCTTGATGGCCTCGAAGGGGCAGACCTCTACGCAGATCTGGCAGCTCATGCACACGGAGATGTCGATGTCAAAGCGCGCGGGATAAATCTGCGGCTTGCCCACGAAGTCCGGCTTCTTGTCTTTGCTCTTCTCAATGTAGATGCATTTGGGCGGGCATTCCTTCTCGCAGATCTGGCAGGCCACGCAGCGCAGGCCGGCATGCCAATCGGGGCCGTCGTAAATCAGGAAGGGAAAAACACGCGCGTTTTCGGCCGTGGGAATGCGCTGCTCCGGGTACTCGACCGTAGTCAGCCGGTCCTCGGAGACAAAGCTGCCGGCAAAGTTCTTCGCCGTCTCCAGCATGCCCTTGACGATGCCCTCGCCTAACACTTGAATCCTCCGAATTGAGCTATTAGCTTCTAGCTTCTAGCTTTCAGCTTTTAGCTCATCGTGACAATTTGCACATCTGCGTCCAACCTCTAAACTCTCACTCAAGCAAGAACAGCTAGGAGCTAGAAGCTAAAAGCTAGCAGCTATCTATCCACTTCTCCCAGCACAATATCCACGCTGCCGAAGATCAGCACCACGTCGGCCACGTTGTGGCCCAGGCACATGTCTTCGAGAACCGTCAGGTTGATCAGGCTCGGCGGGCGCACGCGATACCGGTACGGATTCGGTCCGCCGTCGCTGATTAGGTAAAAACCAAGCTCGCCCTTAGGCGCCTCGATGCGCCCGTAGGCCTCGCCGGGCTTGGGCCGGAAGCCGCGCAGCTTGGCCTTCGCGTCCATGATGGGGCCCAAAGGAATGTCTTGGAGCGCCTGGTTCAAAATGCCGATGGACTCGCGCATCTCCAGGACGCGCACCATGTAGCGGTCGTAGATGTCTCCGTGATCGCCCAGCGGCACGCGGAACTGAAAGCGGTCGTAGATGCCGTAATGGTCCACTTTGCGAAGGTCGTAATTGACGCCGGAGGCGCGCAGCATGGGCCCGCTGATGCCGGCATTCACGGCCAGGTCCGGCTTCAACACGCCCACGCCCTGGCAGCGCGCCATGAGAATCTCGTTGCCCGTGAGCAGCGCCTCGAACTCGTCCACAAAGGCGGGCAGGCCGGCGACCACCTTCTTCGTAGCCTCGATCCAGGCTGAAGAAAGATCCACGCGGCAGCCGCCGAAGCGCATGTAGTTGCACATCATGCGCGAGCCGGTGAGCGACTCAAAGAGGTCCAGAATTTTCTCCCGCTCGCGGAAGGCGTACATGAGCGGCGTGCCGCTGGCGCCCATCTCCTGGAGCAAAAATCCGATCGTCGACGCGTGGTTCTGGATGCGGGTCAGCTCGGCGAGGATCACGCGAATGTACTCGGCGCGCGCGGGCACCTCCTGGCCGGCGAGCTTCTCAACGGCGAGTGCGTAGGCCCAGTTGTTGGTGAGGGAACAGAAATAATCGAGCCGGTCGGTGTACGGCATGGAGGCCAGGTACGCTACGCCCTCGGCGATCTTCTCGTGGTTGCGGTGCAGGTAGCCGAAGACCGGCTTCAGGCGCACCACGCGTTCGCCGTCCAGGGACACGTCCATGCGGAAGACGCCGTGCGTCGAAGGATGGTGCGGGCCCATGGCCACTTCCAGCAGCTCGCCTTCGCCCTCCGGCTCAACCGCCGGCGGCCGGTTCCAGCCGGCACTTCTCTCCGTCCTTGTCTCCGCCACGCTCATTGATCTTTCTTCCCTAGAGTTAGTTGCATAGATGGCCTCAGGCTGTTGGGTAGTGTCCCTCAGGGGCTAAAGCCCCAATGTTGATGCGGCCTTTGCGGCCCGGCTCAAGCCACCCCAGCGACGAAGACCTGTCGCTGGGGGCCCCGGGAAGCCGGGCCCTTTTACAAAGCCATTTATGCAACCAGTTCTAGCCCCTAGTCCCTACTCCCTTGTTCCCTGCTTCTGTGCTCCTGCGCCCGCTTCAGCACCGCATCGTGCGCCGTGGGCTCGTACTCGTAGTCGTCCGGCTCCACGTAGTCTTTGCGCATGGGGTAGTCCTTGAATTCGTCCCACATGAGAATGCGGCGCAGGTCCGGGTGGCCGGTGAAAACAATGCCGTAGAGATCGAAGACCTCGCGCTCCTGAAGCTCGGCCGCGCGCCAGACGGGCGTGAGTGAGGGCAGCTCCACTTTGTCCGTGCGGTTGACGGTGCGCATGCGCAGCACCAGCGGGCCGTGGCGGAGGGCGACCGAGTAAAGGTGATAGACGGCTTCAAGAGAACCGGGCTCGACGTGCTTGCGCGTTTCCTCGACAATCTCGTCGACGACCTGCTCAAGTTTTGTCCCCTCGGGTCCGTCGACAGTCTTCGTCACCTGACGCGTTACTTTCACTTTCTCCGCGATCTCCTTGTCCAGCCAGTCCACTCCGGTGACGTTGGAGAGATAGTCGAAGGCGAGTTCCGGATCGTCGCGCAGAAACGCGGCCACCGCGAGGGCGTGCGCGGGCTCGAGCCGCAGCGAGTGCTGCGCCGAGGGACTGGGATTGAGCACCACCGTTACGCCCGCTCCGGGCACGGCTGCCTCAATTGCCGCTTTGATCTCTTCGACTGTCTTCAATGCAGCTCCTAGATCAGTGGACAGTGATCAGTGGTCAGTGGTCAGTTGAAACTTGCCTTCCATCGATGTCTCTTCGTTCCCTGCTGCCTACTCCCTGTATCTCCACCGGCCACACGCCCTGGTTCGAAGGCGGCTCCAAATCGTGTGCGCCCTGTTCCGGCACCGGAAACTCGCACTGCGCATCGGCATCAAGAAAGCGCGGACGGCCCTCGCCGGTTAAAGGCTGACCGTCAATCTTCTTCTGCAGGGTCATGAAGGCCTGGATCAGCGCCTCGGGCCGCGGCGGGCAGCCGGGAATATGCACGTCCACGGGAATGTAGCGATCGATGCCCTTGAGCACGTTGTAGCCCTGCTTGAACGGCCCGCCGGAGATGGCGCAGGCGCCCATCGCGATCACGTATTTCGGCTCGGCCATCTGGTTGTAAAGGCGCACCACCTGCGGCGCCATCTTCTTGGTCACCGTCCCGGAGACGATCATCAGATCGGCCTGGCGCGGCGAAGGGCGAAAGACCTCGGCGCCGAAACGGGCCAGATCGTAGCGGGCCATGGTGGTGGCGATCATCTCAATGGCGCAGCAGGCCAGGCCGAACTGCATGGGCCACACCGAGCTGCGCCGGCCCCAGTTGTAGAGCTCCTCGATGGTGGTGACGAGGATGCCCTGCTTGCCCAGCTCGATCTTCAGTTCGTTGTCGACCATGAGTCGCGTTGCTCCTCAAGCTCTTAGCTTCTAGCTCTCAGCTTCTAGCCCGGGCGCTGCCGCCTTGTGCTTTCACAGCTAGCGGCTAGAAGCTAGCAGCTAGGAGCTGGGCTTGATCCGCCTACGGCGGATCAAGCCCACGTCAAAATTCCCTTCGCCCACGCCCAGGCCAGGCCTTCCACCAGCATCAGCACAAAAATGAGCATGGAGATGCAGGCCGCTACGCCAAGCCCCGTGAACGCAACCGCGAAGGGCAGCAGGAACACGGCTTCCACATCGAAAATGAGAAAGATGATGGCATAGAGGTAGTAGGCGGAGCGAAACTGCACCCACGCGTCGCCTTGGGAAACCAGCCCGCACTCGTAGATGGAGTTCTTGATCGGGTTCGGCTTGCGCGGCGAGAACACGCGCGCCCACACCCATGCCAGCCCCAGCGGAGCGAGCCCGAACAAGAGCGCGGCTAGGAAAAGAACTGCCAGGGAAAAATAAGGGCTCGAAGCCATTTCCTGAGCGAAAATCCTTCTAATTCAACGTACCAGTTCCGGGCGGGTTTTGGCGATGCGCGGGCGCGCTCAAGTTCCCGTTCAGTCCCATTTTCTCACCGCTTATCCCATCCTGTGAACCGCTCGCCGACTGCGGCCGCAGCCCGGATTGGAGCGGCCGGCTGGGGTCTCACGCGCCGCTTAATCGTCATCATCCCGGCTGGCCTTCTTCCCTTTCGCCTTCAGCATCGCCGGCACCGGCGCCTTGCCCATCGCGTCTTTCCACAGGATCACATTCAGCTTTTCCACCGGTGCGCGATCCTCGTGGCTGAAGTCCATTTTCATGCTCGCGCGCGCGCCTTCGGCGCCGGGGCTGTTGGCCGTGTAGATGAGTCCGTTGTCGCGGTTCGAAGTATCGGCGTCGTAAGCAGGCTGATCGCCGGAACCCGTGAAAAGACCGGCCATGATGGAGCAGAAGGCGTCGTTGTTGTTCATCGGCGGCAGGCCCAGAAGAATCTCCATGGTGCGGACCACGCTGACCGTCGAATAAAAATGGCCGTCGACAAACGGCGTTCCATTTTGGCCGCGGGGCGCGTACTTGCTGACGACCAGCGCGATGCTGCGGTGCGCATCCACGTGGTCGGCGCCATTCTGGGCGTCGTCTTCGAGGATGAAAAACGCCGTGTCGTCCCAGAAAGGCGAATGCGAAACCGCTTCGACGGCGCGGCCCACGGCGAGATCGTTGTCGGCCACCGAGGCCCTGGGCGTAGGCCAGCCGGGCCGCGTACCCGCGGTGTGATCGTCGGGCAGACGCAGCATGATAAAGTCCGGCATGGTGTCTCTGCCCTGCGCACGGTCGGCGATCCATCCCTTCAAATGACGGAGAAAGACCTCCACGCGAATCTGATCGGGGACGAGCAGATTGAAGTCGGGCGCATCGGGATCGAAGTGGCCCACGAGCTCCGGCTTGGTGGCCGTATTGGCCACGAGCACGGGAATCGGCCATGGCCATTTGTTCACGCCGCCGCCCCAGGCCTCGGGCAGCGCACCGCCCGGCGCGTACTCCTTATGGGCGCACTTCGGGCCCGCCAGCATGGGCCCCAGCTTGGGATCGGCCACCACCGGCTCATCGCAAAAGGTGGAAATGACGAACTCGCCGAAGTGGTAGTAGCTCTTGCCGTGCGCGGCCAGATCGCCCCACAGATAGCCGCTCCAGGGCTCGTTCACGTCGGGAATGTTCTGGAGCAGCGGAAAGCCGTCGGCCACCACGCCTTCGAAATCGTACGGCCGCTGCTCGCCGCGATAGCTCTGCTGCCAGGTCTTTTCAAGATAGTCTGAGGCGATGCCCGCCGTCGACCAGACGTGGCCGTCGCCCGAGACCTCGCCCGAATCGAAGAAGTTGTCGAGCACGCCGAATTGGAGCGCAAGCTTGTGTTCGTTGGGCGTGACCGCCGCGCCGTACATGCTGAGCTTCGCGTCGCCGTTGCCCACCGGCTTGCCCTCCTGCTCAAGATCGCCCAGGATCTGGTCGTAGGTTCGATTCTCCTTGATGATGTAAATCACGTGCTTAATGGGATTCGGCCGGCCGCCGGCAAAGGCGATCTTCTTTTGCCCTGCGATCATCAGGTTGGAATCGAGCACCACCGGGGTCCACTGCGGCAGGTCGTTTTCGATCGCCGACTCGTCGACGCCCGCGAGCGAGCCGTAGAGCAGCGTGCCGATATAGGCGCTTCCGCGGCTCATGGAATCGTTCCCGGCATCTTCGGCCGGCCGCTGGGGAAAGTTGTTGGGGCCCGTTCCCGTGCCTTTGGCCGTGGCCACAAAAAGCCGTCCGCCCTGCGGCAGGGAGTCAAAGGCCATGGACATGGGCAGCCAGTCGGTGGGAATGAAGCCGTCGGGTTCCACCATGCCGGCCATCGCTGCCTTCGGCGTGAGCTTGCGCGTATCGAAGACGGCCACCGCATCGCTGCCCATGTCCGCGGCGTAAAGCCGGACGCCGTTGGCATTCAGCGCCACGGCCACCGGCTCGGCGCCAAAGTACGTCTGCCCCGGCAAGCGGGTATCGAAAAAGCCTTTGACGGTGAACTGCCCGGCGCTTAAATTTACCGCGGCCACGGCGTCGCGATTGGCCAGCGCTACGTAGAGCGTTTTGCCGTCGGGCGAGAAAGCAAACGCGCAGGGATGCGTACCCGGCGCAACGTCGCTCGCGGGTTTGAACAGCGCCAGCTCGCGTCCCACGGTACCGCTGGCGAGATCGAGTTCTGCAATCTCCGATGCGTTCCAGAGCGCCACATAGGCGTGGCGGCCGTCTTTGGCCACGGCCAGGGCGACGGGATAGGTGGAAGGCACGATGTCGTTTGCGGAGAGATCGAAACGCTTCTCCACCGCGCCGGTTGCAGCATCGACCATGACCACAAAATCGGAAAGGTTATCGGCAACGAGAAGCTTTTCGCGTCCGGACCGGTTCAGAACGGCAATCGCCGCCGGATAGGGCACGCCCATATTGCTCTCGGTGCCGGCCGGCAAGCGCGTTGTGCGGCCGGGCGCCAGGCTCTCTCTGGGCAGAGGAATCAGCCGGGCGGGCGCGACTTTTCCGTCATTGAAGGTGTAGACGGCAATGCCGCTGCCCACCGCATCTTTGTCGTTGCCGACGGGATCGGTGAGCGAGGCTAAGCTCGCGTAAATGCGGCTGCCGTCGAGGCTGAAGGCGAGACCGGAGTAGAGAGTCTGCTTGGCGCGCAGCGGAGTGCGTGCGTCAGGA
>JASHUF010000139.1 GCA_030040175.1 Acidobacteriaceae bacterium | reverse complement strand
AGATTGAGCAGCAGCGTCTCGATTTTTACGTATTGGCTCCAGTGCGTTTCCCCCGCTCCCTGCGCGGGCGCGTCCCAGGGCACGATGTAGCCGATGTTGTAGGTCTGATCTCCGGCGGGGAGGGGCTGCGTGGTGCCATGGCCGGCGAAGAAGAAGACCAGTGAATCCTCCGGCTGGAGGCGGTAGCTCAGATCGTCCTCGATGAGCTCGTCGATGGCTTTCGCGGTTGCATTGCTATCGGTGAGCGGCGGGACAATCTCTTGGAAGCCGAAGTTCTTGACCAGCAGATCGGCGAACCCCGTGGCATCGCTGACAGCCGTCGACAGGTTCATCCAGTTCTTGTAGCGATCGATGCCGATCGCGACCACGTAGAGTTGGCCGTTCTTGACCGGCGGTTCCTCGCTGTTCTCCGGCTGGAGGCCGCGCACCGCGGGCGGCGCAGCGGGAGCGTTCGCCTCCTGCGCGGTGGCGAGCCCTGCAGCGGTAAGCAAAAACACAGCGCCCGCCCTGAGGAAGGGAGTGGACATCAGCGACTCCTGGGGATGAATGCTTCGAAGGGTCCGGTGGCATCAAGCTATCACGAAAAGGCGGCCGCTCGCGCAGATTTTGGCGTTCATCGGCAGCGCCCCGGCCGCGGGAGAATCGGAGCAGGCGGCGAAAGCTATACTGCTTGCGCCCGGAGGATTGCGCCATGCGCCTTGGTCATCCACTTGGAATCCTGTTTCTCGCGGTCATTCTGCCCGTTTCCTTCCGCGCCCAACCCACGCCCAGGGCCGCACTGCTCGCGCTCTCCAAGCACGATCACACGCTCTCCATCGTCGATCCCGCCAGCCTGACGATCGTAGCGCGTATTCCCGTGGGCGACGATCCGCACGAAGTCGTCGCGTCCACCGGCGGCCGCTTCGCGTACGTCTCCAACTACGGATTCGGCGCCTTCCATACGCTCGCGGTCGTCGATCTCGTAGTTCAGAAGCAGCTGCCCTTCATCGATCTCGGTGCGCTGCGCGGGCCGCACGGGCTTGCATTTGCCGATGGCAAGGTGTGGTTCACCGCGGAGGCGGCCAAGGCCATCGGCAGCTATGACCCGGCTACGGGCAAGATCGACTGGATGATGGGCACCGGCCAGAATCGGACGCACATGATTTACGTTTTTCCGGGTGCGCAGCGCATTCTCACCACGAATGTCAACTCGGGCACGGTGACGATCCTCGACCACACCCAGGGTGCGGCCGGAGCGCCCGCCGCGCCGCCTGGGCGCTCGCCGATGCCGGGCCCTCCCGGCGGCGACTGGAATGAAACCGTGATTGCCGTCGGCCATGGATCAGAGGGCTTCGATGTCTCCCCCGACGGCAAAGAAGCCTGGGTGGCGAACGCAGGCGAGGGCACGATCTCCGTGATCGATCTCGCCCACAAAAGCGTGGTGGCCACCATCGACGCCGATGTTCCCGGCGCCAACCGGCTCAAGTTCACCCCGGACGGACGCCGCGTTCTTGTCACCGCGGGCACGCTCGTGGTCCTCGACCCTGCTACGCGCACGGTGGTGAAGCGCCTTTCCAGCGTTCGCGGCACCGGCGGCATCCTGATGCAGCCCGATGGCGCACGCGCTTACGTCGCCTGCTCTGCCGACGGCTACGTCGCCGTCATCGACCTGAACACCCTTGAAATGATCGGCCACGTCGGCATTGCCGGCCCCGATGGCCTCGCCTGGGCCGGGCGTCCCTGAGCGCGGGAGCGCCTCATTCCCTATCGCTGGCGCGCAGACGCAGAGGCCCGCCGGTTCAGGGCGGGTTCTTGCGGAGGCCGCCCGGTGTGGCAACCTAGAAGGTTGGAGGATCCTCCGTTCATGCCCCTCGAGTCACCCCCGGTCGCCACTGACGCGAATCTTCATGTTTGGGACGCAGGCGGCTCTGCTTCAGCCGAGGCGCTCGCGGCCTGGGTGAGCGCGCGCCTGGCCGGGCACGAAGCCGCGATTGCGCGCTTGCTTGCCCGGGAAGGCCCCCGCACTCCGGAAAATTCGCTGCGGCATTACGACGCAGCCATCGAACAGTTGAGCCTGGCGGGCGCGCAGGCCGGCCTTCTCAACTCCGTGGCCGCGGAGAAGGCTGTGCGCGACCAGGCTCAGGCTGAAGCCCAGCGCGTGTCTGTCGCTGCCAGCACGCTCAGTCTCAATCGCGAGGTCTACGAGGCCCTGGTGGCCATCGATGTTGAAGGCGCGACCCCGGCGACGAAGCACTATGTCGAGCGCACGCTGCTGAGTTATCGCCTCGCGGGCGTGGACAAGGATAAGGAGACCCGCGAGCGCCTGCAGGCGCTGCACGAGGAGGCCACGCGGCTCTCGCTTGAGTTCGGCCGCAACATTCAGGAGGGCGCGAAGACCATTGCAGCTACGGGAGAAGAGCTCGACGGACTTCCCGCCGATTATCTCGCGCGCCATCCCGTCGACGAGAACGGCAGCGTGGTCCTCTCCACCGACCCGCCCGACATGCAGCCGGTGATGACCTTCGCCTGCAGCGCGGCGCTGCGCGAGCGCATGTTTCTCGCCTATAACACGCGCGCCTATCCGGCAAACCGGCAGATTCTCCTTGAGCTGCTGGCCACGCGCCAGGAAATCGCCGCCTTGCTCGGGTTTTCGAGCTGGGCCGATCTGGCTACCGCCGACCAGATGATGGGTTCGGCGAAAAATGCGCGCGAGTTTCTGGCGAAGCTCGACGAAGCCAGCCGCGACGGCGCGCGCCATGAACACAAGCTGGTGCTCGATTTCGCGCGCGCGCGCCAAGCCGGCCTCGCGGCCATCGACATCGCCAGCCGCAGTTATTGGTACGAGCAGTTTCGCCGCGCGGCCTTCGACTTCGATTCGCAATCGGTGCGGCCGTACTTCCCCTACGCGCGCGTGGAAGCCGGCGTGCTCGAGACCGCGGCGCGCCTCTTCCAAGTCGAGTTCCGCCCTTCCCACGCCTCCTCATGGCACGGCTCGGTCTCGGTCTTCGACGTCTTCGACGGCGACCGGCACCTGGGACGTTTCTATCTCGATATGCATCCGCGCGAAGGCAAGGACAAGTGGTTTTCCGCGGCGCCGGTGGTCGCGGGCGTGCGCGGGCGCGTGGCGCCCGAGGCCGCGCTCATCTGCAACTTCCCCGGCGGCGGGGCCGGCGATCCCGGCCTGCTGCAATACTCTGACGTGGTTACGTTCTTCCATGAGTTCGGTCATCTCATGCACGCCCTTCTCGGCGGTCACACGGAATGGGCCGGAATCTCGGGATTCGCCACCGAAGGCGACTTCATTGAAGTTCCTTCGCAGATGCTTGAAGAATTCTTTCGCGACCAAAAGCTGCTGCAGTCGTTCGCCCGGCATTATGAAACCGGCGAAGTTCTGCCTGCAAAACTCATCCAGGACCTCAAGCGTGCCAGCGCCTTCGGCCGCGCCGACTGGGTCCGCGCCCAGCTTTACTACACCACGCTCTCGCTCGATCTCCATGACCAGGATCCTGCGGCAATCGACCTGGACGCGATGACAAAGCAGCTCTACGCGTCTCTGCAGCCGTGGACCTGGATCGAAGGCAACCGCATGTACGCCAGCTTCGGCCATCTTACCGGCTACTCCTCGAATTACTACACCTACGCCTTCGACAAGGTGATTGCGCTCGATTTCTTCGGCCAGTTCGATCCCGACGACCTGCTGGGCTGCGAGGCCGGTGCGCGCTATCGCAAGACGGTGCTCGAGCAGGGCGGATCGAAACCCGGACGCGAGATGGTGCGCGATTTTCTCGGCCGCGATGAGAAGTTCGCCGCGTTTACGCGCTGGCTGAACGAGGAGTTCGAGTTGCAGCTTCTGCCCGCGGGCTCGTGAATCTGCGAGCCTGAAATCTGTGCCGGCCCGTGCCGCAAAGCCGAGGGGAGTTCCCATGAAGCCCGCCGATTTTCGCCGCATCGCATTGAGCTTCGAAGGCGCCGAGGAAGGCTCGCATATGGGCGCTGTAGACTTTCGCGCCGGCGGCCGCATCTTCGCCACGCTGGCCTCGGTGAAAGAAGACTACGGCAACCTCATGATCACGCCCGAACTGCAGGCGGCGTTCATCGCCGACCGGCCCGATCTGTATCTGCCCATTCCCGGCGGCTGGGGACGCATGGGCATGACCCACATTCGTCTCGCCAAAGCAGACGAAGATTCTCTTCGCGGCGCCCTGCACGCCGCGTGGAAGCTGCGCGTCGAAAAGAACAGGAGGTCCGGCGGAAAGAAATCGCGCACTCCGGTCAAAACCCATGGCCAGTGAACGGGATTTTGCAGGCAGATGGGCTCTGGTCACCGGCGCCAGCGCGGGCATCGGCGCCGCGCTGGCCCGCGAGCTTGCGGCGCGCGGCGCAAAGCTGATTCTTACCGCGCGCCGGCGCGAGCGGCTCCAGGCGCTCGAGTCCGAGCTCGCGGCCAAAGGAACCGAAACCCGCATCGTGATTGCCGATTTGAACGATCCCGCCGCCCCGCAGCAGATCTTCGATGCCACCGCCGGCACGGGGCTCACCGTCGACATTCTCGTCAACAATGCCGGCCTCGGCCA
>JASHUF010000138.1 GCA_030040175.1 Acidobacteriaceae bacterium | reverse complement strand
CAGCAGCGCACGAATCTTCAGCGCGTCGTCATCGGCAGCTGCGCCCGCCGGATCGCCGTGTTTCGAATAGGGCACGCTCTTCACCGCGCCCAGCACCACGGAATGGCCTTTGCGCGGAGTTGCGCTCCGCGCCGGAACAGACGCCAGGATGGAAAGCAGCGCCGCCGCTCCATACCGTGCGATCGTACCCATCGCTCGCTCGTTTCTTGAGCAAAAGCTGTGGGGGATGCAGCCCTGGGGGACGCTCGATTGACTGGAAATTGTCTTTATATAATAACTCCAAAACTCGTCGAGCGAGGCTGAGATTAACTGAAGCAGATTATTGAGAAAGCGCCGATGCCGGGCTAAATTCCCGCCGCTTCCACCGCGCGCGCCACGCGAAAGGCCGTGCTCTCGCCCAGGTGGCGGGCGAGCACCTGCATGCCCACAGGCAATCCTGCCCCCGTGGTGCCGCACGGAACCGAAACCCCGCAGATGCCGGCCAGGCTCGCCGTCACCGTATAAATGTCGGCCAGATACATCGCCAGCGGATCGCCGGCTTTCTCGCCCAGCTTGAATGCCGGCACCGGCGAGGTGGGCGTGACGATCGCGTCCACTTCGGCAAACGCACGCAGAAACTCCTCGGCCAGGATGCGCCGCACCTGCTGCGCCTTGCGGTAGTAGGCGTCAGAGTAGCCGGCCGAGAGCGCGTACGTGCCCAACAGAATGCGCCGCTTGACCTCCGCGCCGAAGCCCTCGTCGCGCGAGTGGCTGTACAGGTCGGCCAAAGTCTCCGACCGCGGCGAACGGTAGCCGTAGCGCACGCCGTCAAAACGCGCCAGGTTGGCGCTCGCCTCCGCTGTGGCGATCAGGTAGTACGTGGGCACCGCGTACTTGGTATGCGGCAGATGCACCGGCTTGATTTGGCATCCGGCCTCTTTGAGAGCGGCAATGCCGCGCTCGACCGCCGCGCGAACCTCCGCGTCCAGACCCTCCGCAAAATACTCCGCGGGAACGCCGATGCGCAGGCCCTCAACCGGCCGATCGCTCGCCGCCGCGTAATCCTCAACCGGCGCGTGCAGGCTGGTGGCGTCGCAGGGGTCGTGCCCGGCGATCACGCCCAGTACCGTGGCCGCGTCGCGCACGTTGCCGGCAAACGGCCCGATGCGATCGAGCGAAGAGGCAAAGGCGATGAGCCCGTAGCGCGAGACGCGCCCGTAGGTGGACAGCACGCCCACCACCCCGCAAAAGCTGGCCGGCTGCCGGATGGAGCCGCCGGTGTCTGTGCCCAGCGCGGCCACAGCCAGGTCAGCCGCAACCGCCGCCGCCGAGCCGCCGCTCGAACCGCCGGGAACGCGTTCCGTGTCCCAAGGGTTGCGTACCGGCCCATACGCGGAGTTCTCGTTTGAGGAGCCCATGGCGAACTCATCGCAATTTGTCTTGCCCAGAAGCACCGCGCCGGCCGCTTCGAGCCGCTCGACCACCGTCGCGTCATACGGAGGCCGGTACCCCGCAAGAATCTTTGACCCCGCAGTCGATGCCGCGCCCTGCATCACCAGAACGTCTTTGATGGCGATGGGAATGCCGGCGAGCGGCGGCAACGGATCGCCCTTGGCCGCGAGCGCGTCCATGCGCTCCGCTTGCGCCAGCGCGCGCTCCCTGGTCAGGCTCAGAAACGCATTGAGCTGCGGATTCTTCCTCGCGATGCGTTCGTAATACTCCGCCGCCAGATCCGACGCCTTCGTGCGCTGCTCGACGATCTCCGCGCGCAACGCGGCCAGCGGTCTCGGATTCTCCACTAAAGCCTCCGCGGTTTTCGTCCCCGTCGCCAACGGCGCCCCTTCCCTGCTCCCTCACTCTCCAGTCCCTTAGTCCCTTAGTCCCTCGTCCATAGTCCCTCAGTCCCTACCTCTCAATCACCTTGGGAACTTTGAAGAATCTTCCGTCGGTCTCCGGCGCCGCGCGCATCACCTCGGCGCGATCGAGCGAGGGCACCAGCACATCCGGCCGCAGCTCGCTTGAGAAGTCTCCCAGCTCGCTCACCTGCTCCAGCGGCACCACGCCCGCGGTATCGAGTTCGTTGAGTTCGGCCACGTAATCGAGAATGGCATTCAGGTCCTTGCGCATGCGCGGCACCTCGTCCGGCGCCAGCTTCAAATGCGCCAGCTCTGCCACACGCTCCACGTCTTCCACGGTGACTTTTTCCGCCATGATTGCGCGTTCCCACCCGCCGCGGCCCGCAAGCAGGGCCGTTCTTCTCATGCATTCCGAATCTCAAGTATAGTTGGTGCGCATCGCTCGCGCGGAACGGTTAGCCGGAGTTGAAAGTGGGCCAGTTTGAATTCGCTTCGAAGATGCACGCCTTCAAGGGCTGAATAATCTCCATCGAAGGAGCCTTGTAACCAGGGCACGGCTTCAGCCGGGCCGTGAACGGCGCCAAATGAACTTGGGCTTCAGCCCTCAAGGAATCACTCTCTCAAACTGACCCACTACCGCTTGCGTTCAATCCACGGTCAAAGTCAAATTGATCGCCTGCGACGCGCCGTCTGCGCTGATCGTCACCGGGATGGTGTAGGTCCCCGGCGGCGAGTGCGAACCACTTTGCTCGCCCGGCGGCGTTCCGCCGGTGCCGCCGCTCGAGCTGGTGCAGCTCGAAACTCCAGCGGCCAGAAAACCCAGCAGCAGCGCGGCAAGAAAGATCTTTCGCCGGTGCACCAGCGCAAGCGGAACGAGAAGCAACCCGCAGAGCAGCGGCAAAGCGCTCCACGCCCGCTGCTCTCGATTGCGCGCGGCAGCCGTCCCTTCGCTGGTTACAACTTCCACGGTCACGTTGCCCTGCACGCCGGGATTGAGCGTCTCCGTGGCCGGGTTGAAGCTGCAGCTTGCGTTTGCCGGCAGCGCGCCGCAGGCGAAGCTGAACGTGATCTGCGCTCCGTTGGCAGTAAGGATCAGGGGAAAATCCGCCGTCTCGCCCGCCGCCACGGTCACGCCGCCCGCGCCGGAGG
>JASHUF010000137.1 GCA_030040175.1 Acidobacteriaceae bacterium | reverse complement strand
TTATAAATGGCGCTGGTCAGCCCGCCCAGAAAAATGTAGAGCAGCACAATGACGGCCGAAAGCAGAATGGCAAAGGTGAAGATCCAATCCGTCGGCCAGCCGAACGAATTAAACAGCGAATCGAAGATGTGCAGCGCCTGGATCAGCCGCGCCATGGCGTACATCGAAATCCCGGAGCTGAACACCGTCATCACCGCAAAGCTGCACGCGTTCAGCGCGCGCGTCTTCTCATCGAAGCGCAGGCGCAAAAACTCCGGCACCGAGCGCGCCTTGGAGCCGTAATAAAACGGCATCATGAAGATGCCCACAAAGATCATCGCCGGAATGGCGCCAATGCCGTAGAAGTGCGCCGTCTCCAGTCCGTACTTCGCGCCCGAGGCGCCCATGCCGATCACTTCCTGCGCGCCCAAATTGGCGCTGATAAAGGCCAGGCCGCAAATCCACGCCGGCAGCGCCCGCCCCGCCTGGAAGAAATCCTTGCTCGTCTTCATGAAGCGCTTGAGGGCAAAGCCGATGCCCAGCACAAAGAAGAAGTAGAGCAGCATAATCAGCCAGTCGACGGATGTGAGTTGCACGCGGGGCTCCTTCAAGTGCTGCGTTTTTGCTAAAGCCTATTTCAGAAACAAGCTTTGTAATCAGGGCATGGCTTTAGCCGTGCCGAAAGCGGCAAGAAGCGCGAAGGGCTTCAGCCCCTGAGGGCTTCTTGCCTATCGCCGGGGAAAGCGGGCTACGGGAATCACTCTACGCAGCCGGATGCGGCGGAGTCCAGCAAAATATGAAAATGTTTTCATGGCTGCCGGTTTCGGCGTGCGCGCGGGTAGAGAAGGTACACTGGCAGTGCATGATTCCCACCCTCACCTGGACCGAAGACGGCGTACGCTTCCTTGACCAGACCAAACTCCCGCTCGAGGAGAGCTACGTGCTCGCCACGACTTATGAACAGGTGGCCGACGTGATCGTCACCATGGTGGTGCGGGGTGCCCCGGCCATCGGTGTTTCCACGGCCTACGGCATTGCTCTTGGGGCTATGCGCTCCCAGGCTGAGAGCGCGGAGCGCTTTGCGCCCGAATTCGAGAAGATCTGCGC
Organism: Acidobacteriaceae bacterium; assembly: GCA_030040175.1. Taxonomy (GTDB): domain Bacteria; phylum Acidobacteriota; class Terriglobia; order Terriglobales; family Acidobacteriaceae; genus Telmatobacter. The sequence goes on along the minus strand of JASHUF010000137.1, from coordinate 3,990 downwards.
GCGGCTCGCCGCCACGCGGCCCACGGCCGTCAATCTCTTCTGGGCTATCGACCGGATGAAGAAGCTGTTTGCGACCCTGGCCGGGTCGGGCAAACCTTTGGATGAAATCCAGCAGAGGCTATTAGCCGAAGCGCACGCCATGTACAAGGAAGACATCGCTGCCTGCAAGGCCATGGGCGCTCATGGCGCGGCGCTTCTGCCGCAAGAGAGCCCCGGGGACCCCGCGGACAGGTCTTCTTCCGTGGGGAGTGTAGGCGTGCTCACCCATTGCAACGCTGGCGCGCTCGCCACCTGCGGCTACGGCACAGCGCTGGGCGTGATCCGTGCCGCCGTCGAGCGCGGCAAACGCATTCACGTGTATGCTGACGAGACGCGGCCGTTTCTCCAGGGCGCGCGCCTCACCGCGTGGGAGCTGATGGCCGACGGCATCCCCACCACCGTGATCTGCGACAACATGGCCGCCAGCCTCATGCGCGCAGGCAAAATTCAGGCAGTCGTCGTCGGCGCGGACCGCATCGCCGCCAATGGCGACACGGCCAACAAGATCGGCACGTACAACGTAGCCATTCTCGCCAAAGAGCACAGCATTCCGTTCTATGTGGCCGCGCCCTGGTCCACCATCGATCGCGCCACGCCCACGGGCGAGGCCATCCCCATCGAGGAGCGGCCGCACAGCGAAGTCACGCACCACGCGGGCACGCAGCTCACGCCCAACGGCGTAGGCATCTGCAACCCCGCCTTCGACGTAACCCCGGCGAACTATGTCACCGCGATCATCACCGAGCGCGGCGTGCTGCGCGCGCCGTACACCGATTCATTGCGCGAGATGGAGCTGGTGGCGGGTTAGCCGCAAGGGTCTAGAGTTGTAATTGGCGTGCTTCCCCGTTTCTCCATACTCCGCCTGCGGCAAAAATCGCTGGTGCGCGGCATTCTGCTCTCCCTGGGCGCATTTGCCGCCAGCCTGCGCCTGGCCGGTTTTCCCGACATCGACAAGATTCACGGCTCTGACTGGCAGTTGGCAGCCCTGCTCGCCGCCGCCTGGGGGATGGCGGAAACGGCCCGCTGCCTGCAGCGCAAATGGAGCTTCTACCACGCCGGCGTGATGATTCTTCTTTATGCCGACCTCATTATCCTGGCCGCAATCGTGGCCTTGTTCACGCTCATCTGAGCCGCGGCGCGCGGTCGCGGTCCTCCGCGATTCGCCCGCAGCGCGCAGCGTGTAGCATGGTAAAGCGCACGGGGCCGGGGAGCCCCTGGGGGCCGGCCCGCAATTCACTGCGCGCAGGAGGAAGCGATGCTGAAAGGATTCCGCGATTTTATTCTGCGCGGCAACGTGGTCGATCTGGCCGTCGCGGTGATTATTGGAGCCGCCTTCGGAGCCATCACGGCGTCGGTGACCGCCGACGTGATCACGCCCATCATCTCCGCGCTCGTGGGCGCGCCCGATTTTTCTTCGCTGGTGCTGCACATCCCGGTGTTTCACCACGTTGCACCGCCGCCCAATCCGCTGCCCGCCAATTACATCGCGCCCGGCGAGGTTCACATCGGCAAGCTGCTCAATACGCTGATCAATTTCTTGCTGGTGTCCGCGGCCATTTACTTCGCCATCGTTTTGCCGATGCAATACATGATGACGAAGATCCATCGCCCGGCGCCCTCCGCCCCGCCCAGCACCAGGCCCTGCCCTGAGTGCCTGAGCGAGATTCCGCTGGCGGCCAAGCGGTGCGCGCACTGCGCGCAGCCGGTGACGGCGGCTTAGTCCAGCTCGCGCAGCGGCCTGGAGAGAGCGAAGATGCCCAGGAAGGCGACTGCGGCGGTGGCGGCCATGAATGAGAGCGCGTGGCCGGTGGGAATGGAGCGCGAGAGCTCGCCGGCCAGCAGCGCGCCCAGCGGCGGAAGGCCCAGAAAGCTGGTGGTGTAAATGCTCATCACCCGGCCGCGCATCTCGTCGGAGGCGAGGTGCTGGATGCTGACGTTGAAGCAGGAGATCATGAGGATGCCGCTATAGCCCTCGCAGAACGCCAGGCACTCCGACAAGGCGAAGCGGTGCGAGTTGCTGAAGCCGATGATGGCGGCGAAGAAGGCGATGCCGGCGCACGTAACCACAACGCCGCGGTGGCGGATCACGCCGCGCGCAGCCACGGTGACGGCGCCGAGCACGGCGCCCAGTCCGGAACAGGCAAGCAGCCACCCCAGGCCGCTTTCCCCCACATTCAATTGCACCTTGGCAAAGTACGGAATGAAGGTGATGTAAGGAATACCGAGAAAGCTCACGACCGCGGTCATCGAGAGCAGCACGCGCATCTGGCGCTCGGAGCGCAGATAGGCGAATCCGCCGCGCAGGCTGGCCCATACGCTCTCATGCCGGGAAAGCTTCTCCTCGGGGTAGCGGATCTGCGCGAGCGCCCACAGCACGGCGAGAAAGCTGACGCCGTTCAGGAAGAAATTGCCTGCCACGCCGATGAGCGCCATGGCGTATCCGCCCAGCGAAGGGCCCAGGATGCGCGACATATTGAACTGCGCGGAGTTGAGCGCGATGGCGTTGGTGAGGTCTTCGCGCTTGACCAGCTTGGGCACCAGGGCCTGGTAGCTGGGTGAGTTCATCGACAAGGCAACGCCGTTGAAGAAGGCGATGGCGGCCACCCACCACACGCTGTTGAGATGGATGAGCCGGACCCAGGCGTAGCTCCGGGCGTGAAAGAAAGCCACCCCGGCGAGCAGAAAAGCCAGAACCATCATCACCGATTGCGTGACCATCAGCAGCCGGCGCTTGTCCACCCGGTCGGCCACCACGCCGCCCAGAAGAGAAATGAAGAGATACGGGATGGAGCCCGCGAAACCGATCACGCCCAGCCAGAAGGCGGAGTTGGTAAGCAGGAGCACAAACCAGCCCTGGGCCACGTTCTGCATCCAGGTGCCGATGTTGGAGAGAAAGTTTCCGCTCCAGAAGAGCCGGAAGTTGGGGTTCTCGAGCGCGCGGATGACCTGCGGCAGCCGCTCGGCCGGCTCGCCCGCGAGTGCCGGACCCGCCCGGGCCGCGTCCAGTGGGGCCGCCTGCCCCGGCGAATTCAGGGGTGCGCCCTGAGGCTCTTCTTTGAGCTCCCTGTCGACGGTCAGAAACAGCGCTCCTTGAATCCTCTCTTAGTGTAAGCTGAGTCTTTATTGCTCTGCGGCGCTGCGATGTATCTTATGGCGCTTCAGTGCATTACGCCGGAGATACTCTGTGCCGTCCGCTTCATTGCCCCAGTGGATTTCCGCCTCCGCGCTGCCGCTCGTTGCCGCCTTCTCCGGCGCGCTTCAGGCGCAATCGGCAGCGCCGCGCGTGGTCTTCGGCTTTGCAAACTTCGATGCGCAAGCCAAAATTGAGGAAAAGTTCCTCTCCGTTCCCGACGCTCGCCTGGCGGGCGAAGAGCTGAAAACGCTCACCGCGGAACCGCATCTGGCGGCCACGCCGGAAGACCGCAAAACCGCGGATTACGTGGCGGAGAAGTTTCGTGCTGCCGGGCTCGAAACCGAGATTGTTCCCTATCGCGTGCTGCTCGACTGGCCCAAGGTTGTGCGCGTGGAGGCGCGCGACGCCGGCGGCAAGCTGCTGATGAGCGGGCCCACGCGCGAGCGCGTGGCGGGCGATCCCTTTGGCGACGATCCGCGCGTAGTCATGCCGTTCAACTCCTCCTCGGCGTCCGGCGACGTCACCGGCGAAGTCATCTACGCCAACTACGGCCGCCCGGAGGATTTCGACGCACTCACCCGCCAGCACATCGATGTGCATGGCAAGATCGTGCTTTGCCGTTATGGCGAGAATTTCCGCGGCGTGAAGGTTTACCTCGCCCAGCAGCGGGGCGCAGCGGGCGTGCTCATCTACTCCGATCCGCAGGACGACGGCTACTACCGGGGCGACCCTTGGCCGCAGGGGCCGTGGCGTCCGGAGACGGGAGTGCAGCGCGGGTCGGTGCAGTATCTCTTCAAATATCCGGGCGATCCGGAGAC
>JASHUF010000136.1 GCA_030040175.1 Acidobacteriaceae bacterium | reverse complement strand
CACCCTGGTCATGCTGGCCATCGCCGGCGCCATGGCTCTGGCTCTGGGCATTATCGGCATCTACGGCGTCATCTCTTACTCGGTGTCGCAGCGCACGCGCGAGATCGGCATCCGGCTGGCGCTGGGCGCGCAGAAGGGCGAATTGAAGTGGATGTTCGTCCGATCTGCGCTCGTCCTCGCCGCCGCCGGCGTCCTGCTCGGCGCAGGCGCAGCCGCCGCGCTCACGCGATGGATGAAATCGCTGCTCTTCGGCATCAGCCCGCTCGATCCGCTCACCTTTCTCCTGGTTCCGCTGGTTCTGGCTGCGGCCGCCGCGCTCGCGAGCTACCTGCCCGCGCGCCGCGCCGCCGCCGTCGATCCCGTCGAAGCCCTCCGCGCGGAGTGAGTCGCCTCCGAGTGCGCGAAGTGAGCCGGGGCTTCGCCCGCTGGCCGCAACCGCGCCGCGAGCGCCCACTTGAGCTCCTCGATGCCCTCGCCGGTCACGGCCGAGATGGCGTGAAACTCGAGCCGCCGCCGTTTGGCGTGGCTGGCCAGTTTTTTCAGCTTTTCGGGGTTGGCAGCATCGATCTTCGTCGCCGCAACGATCATGGGCTTATGGGCCAGTGGATGCTCGCCCGCGCCGTCGCTCCAGCTGGCCAGCTCGTTATTGATTACGCGGAAGTCCTCCACAGGGTCGGGCCGTCCCGAGGCGTCCGACACATCCACCAGGTGCAGCAGCAGCCGCGTGCGCTCGATGTGGCGCAGAAACTGCATGCCCAGCCCATGGCCCAGGTGCGCGCCCTCAATCAGTCCCGGCAAATCCGCCACCACGAACGATTCCTGCTCCGGCTCCTCGCCTACGGTCACCACCCCCAGGTTGGGCTCGAGCGTGGTGAACGGGTAATCGGCGATCTTGGGCCGCGCCGCGGAGATGCGCGCAATCAGCGTGGACTTGCCGGCATTGGGATAGCCCACCAGCCCCACGTCGGCCAGCAGCTTCAATTCCAATCGATAGGCGCGCTCCTCGCCTGGCCGGCCCAGCTCGTGCTCGCGCGGCGCCTGGTGCGAGCTGGTGGCAAAGTGCTGGTTGCCGCGCACGCCGCGCCCTCCCTTGGCAATCACGATCTGCTCGTCCGGTTCGGCGAAATCGTGCACCAGCTCGCCCGTCTCCGCATCGTAAAGCGCCGTGCCCACGGGCACCTGCAACGTGACCGAGCGCCCGTCCTGCCCGGTGCAGTTCGAGCCCATGCCGTGCTCGCCGCGCTGCGCCTTGTACTCGGGGTTGTAGCGGAAGTGGATGAGCGTGTTGTGCCGCTCGCTCGACTCCATGCGCACGTCGCCGCCGCGCCCGCCGTCGCCGCCCGACGGGCCCCCGCGGGGCACAAACTTCTCCCGCCGGAAGGCCATGCAGCCGTTGCCGCCGTCGCCGGCCTTTACCCGGATTTTGGCTTCGTCAATAAACATCGTCTGGGAACATGGTTCGGGAACATCGTCCGCCCGTGCTTCGTCTGGCGCTCCGCCGCTCCATCAGTTTATCCAAGCGGAACCGTCGCCGATTTTTGAGTACACAATCCCACCCAGTCAATGGCAGTTAAAAAATCCTCATAAATCTTTCCTCACATGATCCGGCCAGGCGTAGAATCCTACCCAACTCCCCATTGGATGTGCGCAGAGCGGCGAAATCGCAATTCGCCTTTCTGCGCGCGCTCGAAGGTCAGCGGCGCGGGCGTGCCCCCGGCGCACAGGGCCGCATGTTCTCACGCTCGGCGTGAGAAGCGGGCTGCACATGGGACCTCAAAGGCGGAGCCTGATTCGCATTCTCGCCGTGGCGGCGCTGTGTCTCGCCACAGCCGCGCCGCTTCAGAGCCAATCCGCGCCAGCCCAGCCCGGCTCGCTCTCGGGCCGCCTGACCGATCTCCATTCCGCTCCGCTCGCCGGCGTCCGCGTAGTTCTGCGCAACCTGGCAACCGGCGCGGAGCTGCGCACCACTACGGCCAAAAACGGCGCGTATCGTTTTCCCTCGCTCGAGGCCGGCGAATACACGCTCGAGGCCGAGAGCCCGCAGCTCGGCCGCGGCTGCCTCGACGGCATCGTGGTCTCGCCCGGCCACGAGGCGCGCGTGCAATCCGCCATCAATCTCGAGATTCCCGCCGCTGCTCCGGTGTTCGCTTCCGCGCCGCCCGTACAGCCAGCAGCGCAACCAACTGCCGCAGCGGCCGCGCCCGCTCCCAGCATCGCGCCGGCAACTTCACCGCGATCCAACCCCGCGCCGCAGCTCGCCGCCGTTGCGCCCGGGTCGAATGCCGCATCCAGCGCGCCAACCCCGGTGTCGCCCGTGCTCCGCGCCGCCACGCCCGCCCTTTCGCCGGCGCTGGCCGTGAGCGCCGTCGCTGCCCAGGGCGTGCAAGCCGTCCTGCTTGCCCATCCTCTGCAGCCCGCGCCGGTCTTGGTGGCCGTGCAGCAACCCGGCCCCGCCACGCCTGCGGTCTCCACCACCGTCTCCGCCTCGGAATTGCAGTCGCTGCCCGCAACCGGCCGCAACTGGCAGCAGTTCCTTCTCGACACGCCTGCCTCCACCGCCTCCGCCGGCTCCGCTCAAGCCGGATTCCGCGGCGCAAGCCAGCAATCCGCCGACGTCGCCGTCGACGGCCTCAGCACCCGCCTTGCCTTCGGCAGCGGCGCGCTCGCCGAGCCGGCCACGCAGGACTCCGGAGCCTACACCCAATCCGGCGGCCAACCATCCGGCTTGGGCCAGTCGCAAGGCGGCATGAGCAGCGGCGGGCGCGGCTTCTCCGTCAGCGAAGCCGGCATCCGCGAAGTCCAGACCATCGCCGGCAATGTGGAAGCCGAAGGCGCGAGCGCCGCCGGCGGCCGCGTCAACATCGAGACCGCGCGCGGTACGCCCCAATTTCACGGCCAGGGCTTTCTCTTCGACCGCCAGAACACCTGGGGCGCGCGCAATCCCTTCACCCAATGGGTAGAGAACACCGGCACCGTGGCCGATCCCGCCTTCACGCCGGAGTCCTTCACCCCTCCCGATCACGAAACCGTCTGGGGACTCGGCGCCGGCAGCGCCCTGCGCAAGGACAAGCTCTTCTGGTTCGCCGCCCTCGACAGCTACCGCCGTAACGATCCCGGCCTGTCCACGGTGAAAAACCCCTCCGAATTCTTCTTCATCCCCACGCCCAACGACGCGCAGATTCAACTGCTCAGCGCGCAACTGGGTGAAAGCGAAAACCAGGCGTGGAACGACTACGTCGGCGTTCCGTCTCCTGGCTACGCGCCGGCAGGCCTCGAAGAGCTTGACGAACTGCTCGGCCCCGCCCCGCGTACGGCCGCGCAGTGGGTCGGCTTCGCGCGCATCGACTGGCAGGCGGCTGAGCGCCATCGCTTCACGCTCGAAGGCATCGGCGCCGACTGGAACTCGCCCGGAGGCGGCCTGACCCGCGTTTCGGAAACCTACGGCAGCCATAGCTACGGCTCCAGCGCCGCCGGCCAGCAGTGGCTCCTGGCGCGCTGGGAAGCTTATCTCACGCCCAACCTGCTCCTCACCACGCAGGCCTCCGCCGGGCGTGACATTCTCACCGCGCATCCGGATGCGCCTTCGACCCCGGAGCAGTCATTTCTCCAGGGCAGCGTCTGGGGCCAGCTCCCGCAGATCGTCGTCGACTCGCGCTACGGCTTCACCATCGGCAACCCCTCGCGCTTCGGCCAGGGCAGTTATCCCGACGAGCGCCTCGCGCACGCCGGGGAATCGCTCGACTGGGTCCGCAATCGCCTGCTCGTCAGAGCCGGATTTGAAGTCGATCACAACAACGACTCCACCAGCCTGCTCCGCAACCAGACGGGCACCTATGACTACGCCAAGGTGCAGGATTTCATCTCCGACGCGCTCGCTTTTGAAAAATTCGGCCTCACCGATGCGCTCGACCCGGCGAACCCGCACAACTGCGGTGTCACCGACACATCCTTCGGCGCCATGCCCTGCTACTCCTACTACTCGCAAACCATGGGCCCCTCCAATTGGCAGTTGAGCACCAGCGACTGGTCCGGCTTTATCACTTCGCAATGGCAGACGGGCAAGCTGGCGGTCTTCTCCGCCGGCCTGCGCTGGGATCGCGAGCAGTTGCCGCCGCCGCTGGCCGCGCTCGCCAATCCCGAATTGCCGTTGACGGAGCATCTGCCCAACCTGGGCAACAACTGGGGTCCGCGGTTGAGCCTCGCGCTCGGCAGTCCGGAGAGCCGCTGGCCGGTTCTGCGCCTCGGCTACGGCCTTTACTACGGCCGCACCCAGAACGCGACCCTGGAAACCGCGCTCACGCAAACCGGCTCACCCAAGGGCGACCTCAGTTACTTTCTGCGTCCTACGGACGATTGCCAGTTCTGCGCCGGCGGTTCGCCGCCGTTCCCCTACGTCTTCGCCGGTCCGCCGGCCAGTGTGGTCAAGCCCGGCGCGGTCGAGTTCGCGCCCAATTTCCGCAATCCTGAGATTCACCAGGGCGTCGTCTCCGTCGAATCCACGCTGCCCGCGCACATTCTCGTCACCGCCGCCGCGCTGGCCAGCCTCGCCCGCCGCTTGCCCGTCTCCATCGACACCAACTTCGACCCCGCCGTCAATCCCGGCACCATCACCTATGGCATCGAGGACCCGACCGGCGCCGGTCCCATCAAAGCTGCGCAGATTACCGTTCCCTTCTACGCCTCCTGGCCCACGCCCACGGGCACCGCCGGCCGCCTCAATCCCAATTACCAGCAGGTCTCAGAGATTTTTTCCCGCGCCAACTCCACCTATGAAGCC